>JAWKLZ010000002.1:900000-1057500 GCA_041392475.1 Chitinophagales bacterium
GAAAAGCGACCGAAACGTCTTTTCCTCCCGAGTGATAGTCCCTCAAACTTTTGAGGATTTTATTGGAGAGTGCGTTTTTGGTGAAGGTCAATTGCTTTACAAAGGTCTTTTTCCGAAACTTCTTTTTAATCGCAACTTCATCATATTCCTCTTGCTTCAATATGGCTTCAAAGAGCCTCAAATAATTGTTCTTTTTCCCAATAACGTGTATTTCTGCCATCATTTTGAAGTACCGTTTTTCGGTGCGGGAAAGGGAGTGAATAAGATCGAACAAGTCGGTTGGAGGGAACATACTCTTTTGTTGTTTTAAGGTACTGGAGTTTTAAGGTGTTGGTGTGTTGGTTGAGCGATAGCGAAATCCCGATTTTTCATCGGGGGTGTGTTGTGTTGGGTATTCATAGCCATCAAGTTTAGTAATTAACATAAGCATTAAGCCCTGAACAAGAACAAATAATAGAAAGGAAGCTTTCTTATAGTTCATGGGTATAGTGTGCTTCTTTTTTATCAAAACTTCCTGTTCAATGCTGTATGAGAAACAAGCAAACCTTAGCTTGATGGCTATGGTTGGGTATTTTGAAGTATTGCCTCTTATCATCCTACTTCCTACTTCCTACATCCTACTTCTCACTTCCTACTTCCTACTTCCTACTTCCTACTTCCTACTTCCTACTTCCTACTTCTTACATCTCAAAACAACGTTTGACACCTATGTTTTTGTTTAAAACAAAACATCAATAAAATTTTAAACTCCTTAAAATCAAAGTTCTTATTCAATTCTCCTCTATTAATTCCCTATAAATAAAACCTATGTTTTTCAAAAACCTTGTTTCAGACCAGCCTATCTTTGCCCTTATCTTTGTGGTGTAATCAAAACGAAAAAGGTTACAAACATTTTCAAATCCAATTTTAACTTTTTAAACAATTAACGCCATGACAACTTCAATCAGTAATTTTAGAATTCACACAAGCATTAACAACATTCTCAAAAGCTTGGTCATTTTATTGGTCTTTTGTTTTGCAGCCAACAGCAGCTTTGCACAGTACCAACTACCTCAAAAGTACCAAATCAAAAAAGCTCCCACTTATCAGCTCAAAAAGCCGATTCACATTCCTCAACCTTCCTGTCCAGATTTGAAGGCGATGCCGATTCAGTTTCAAATTTTGAGTCGCCCCACTCCTTACACCGCAAGAGTTCGAGTGACTGCAACAATCAAAAACATAGGAGGAACAGACTATATCTCTGGAAGCAATCAACAAAGTATGCAACTATACATCGGTAGTACGCCGGTAAAAAATGAAGGATTTGCCAACTTAGCCAAAGGCACAACCCGCACCATTACCTACGATATGACCTACTCGACCTCCAATGAGTTTCCGCCAATGATCAAACTCTTCATCTCTTATGACCCCGACATCGCTATTGACGGCAATCCAAAGAACGATGAATGTACTTACTCTAACAACCAAAGCTCTCGTGACAGCAGTGAGATTGGAGGAATGTTGTAACAATAAGACATCAAGTAGATTTCAGAAACTTTACAAACTTTCTGAAATCTACTTTCCTTCAATCCTTCTATATGCTCATGACTCCTTTTATTTTTTCAAAACCTTTTAAAACTTTAAAAACCATGTTAGTAAACACTGTAAAATCCGTTTTCACTTGGCATTTTATCTGCCTTTTCTTCTTGTTGAGTGCTTTTCAACTTTCTGCAAATGCACAACCCAGCACCTTCAAACATACCGCAACGACCAGCAATACCACGAACAATTACACCCTCATTGACCACGCTCGCACCAATGGACAACCGAACAAAATCCTTTTCGTGACGCATGACTATGGCAATGTCGGACCTTATGTAAATTCTCCCATTGGCGTATGGTACACAAACGGAAAATGGTCTGTTTTCCAACAAGACAGACGACCTATGCCTGCCGATGCAAAATTCAATGTATTGGTACAAACCACAGCAGACCGAGGTGTATTCATACACACCGCCAACAACAACAATACAAGCAGTCACATCACCACCATTGACCACCCTGACACCAACGGAAAACCCGATGCAAAACTTATGGTGACGCAACATTGGGGCGCAAGTCGAACCTATAACAACCATCCCATTGGCGTATATTACTCTGGCGGAAAATGGCGCATTTTCAACCAAGACCGTGCTGCAATGCCCGATGGTGCAATGTTCAATATATTGGTCAATCACCCCAAATCGTTCCAACATACCGCATCTTCCTCTACCATTCAACTACCGCATGTCACCAAACTCAACCACGCCAATACCAACAATTCCAACAATGCCTTTGTATTCGTCACCCAATGTTGGACAAGCGTTTACAATCCCCACCCTGTTGGAATATGGTACACTCGTGGTAAATGGACGGTTTACAATCAGGACCGAGTACCCATGCCAGCCAACTCCAAATTCAACATCATCGCTTTCAGTCTAAGCGAAGGTAGCACAGCAGCTACGCCAAAAGTGACCAGTGCTACTTTATCGGCAGTAAATCCAAATGTAGCAGGAAAATGCTCACAAACCATCCAATTTAAAGGCAGTATTAGTTTCAATGGTACAGGTACGGTTCAATATAGATTTACGAGAAGCGATGGTGCAACAGCCCCCATCCAAAGTTTACACTTTGCAGGAGCAGGTACAAAGTCAGTTAGCACTACTTGGCAGTTGGGTAAATCGTATCAGGGTTGGCAAGGTATTGAGATTCTTTCTCCCAACAACCTTCAATCCAATCGAGCCAATTTTACACTAAGATGTACCGATTGAGGTGAAAATAAAATTGTTTTTCTTATCAAAAAGGATTATTTTCCATAAACTTCTGCAACTCCTCACTCCTTTTATCTCTATTTCACACGTTAAAACCATACAATCATGCCTTTTTCCTTCAAAAAAACAGTCTATTTTAGCTTTGTAGCCATCCTTATGCTGCTATTATCTCATCCTATTTCTGCACAAATCAAATACCAACCGAATACCAATATTGGGACTTCGGGTAGCGTTGGCGGAGGAGATTGCTGCAAAAATGCACAAGGAAATTGTGTTAAAATCGGAACAAACATTCCTTGTCCTGGTGTCAGCAATTGTGTTCCCTGCAACCAGCAAAGCAATCCTACTACTAGCGGTTGGGGACAAGCAGGTACAGGAGTTGCTTGTAGTGATTGCGACAAACCTCTGTTGATTGACAAATATGGTCAGGTTTCTATAGAAAAAACACTTACCCTCGGCGGAGGCAAATTGTTGGCAGGTAATCAAGGCATTGGCATTGCGGGAAATTTTGAACCTGTCAAAGCGAATGCCTTCAATCTCGGCAGTGCTAATAGCCCTTTTAAAACGGTATATGCCAAAAAAATAGTGGGACAGGTTTCTAAATATTCGGATAGAAGACTGAAAACCGATATTTCTGCTCTACCTTATGGACTTCAAACGGTGATGCTCTTGAAGCCAAGCATTTATCACTACAAAAACAACACCGAAGGCAAACGAGAATTGGGTTTGATTGCTCAAGACTTACAACAAACTGTTCCCGAAGTTGTCGACGAAAGCGATGAGTTTTTGAGTGTGGATTATGCGGCATTGATTCCTGTTTTGATTCAAGCAATTCAAGATCAACAGACTCTTATTGAAGCCCAAAAATCCACTATTGAAGGTCAAAAAACGGCAATGGAACAAACCCAGACGGAATTGAAGGATTTGAGGGCGAACTTGGAGGAGATTATGGATTTTCTTCAATTAAAGGAGAAGAAAGTGGGGGTTGTAGAAGATTGAGATTGAAGTGAAATATAGTTGATTATCAAATTATTGAAGCGCAATATTGAAGTGAAACTTTGGTATTGCGTTTTTGATTAAAAACATAAATTCCGTCAGTTTAGTCAATACAGAAACTCTACTTCGTTTTTTCACCAAAATGAGCTTTTATTTTCATTCTTCAATACATATACCCCAACAAATCCAACTCTCCATCTTCCCACACTTTATCCGAAATCATTTTGTACATAAAATAGACATCCGTAATAAGTTCTTTCCCCAAACCATAGTTTTGGTGTTGGTGAATTTTTAGCCAAGTGATATGCAAAGTTGAAGTCTTGTAACCCAGTCTTTCATAATATTGTGGTAAGTCTGTCACCAAAAACAAGGCATCAATTCTATTCGGATACCGTTTGGCAATTGCCTCAAACTCCAACATCAATTTTGTGCCAATACCTTTGCCTTGAAAATCAGAATCGACACACAAAGCAACTACTCCAAAAACATTCACCACCTTGCCATTCAAGTTCATCACCCGAAAGTCAATCCCCATTTGCCCAATAATTTGCTCGCCTTCTTTTGCCAGTATTCGGTAATGCGGAAGTTGTTTGAAATAATCTCGGCCTTCGTACTCTACCTCTGGAAAACTCTTTTGAAGTAGAGTGTTTAATGCCATTGAAGTAGGCGTATCTATTTGGAATTCATTGAGGAATGTTAGGGTCATGATGGTTTTTTTTGATTATTGCAGTAATAGAAAGGCAATATCGAAAAATTACGGTTAAAACAAAAATTTGTCTCATTAGAAGTAGGTTTGGATAATTGGCGGAATCTACCTATTTTTACTTACATTCCGCCAATTATCGTGATTAATACAATATGAATAGAAACACAAAAAAAGAGTTAGTAGGTAGAGTACAAGAACGAACTATTTTGGAGCAAGCACTACAATCTGATGAAGCCGAAATGGTAGCAATCACTGGACGACGAAGGGTTGGAAAGACTTTTTTGGTAAACACTATCTATGAAGGTTACATTGATTTTGAAGTAACGGGTATTCAAAATACTTCTAAACAAAAACAATTGAAGAATTTTGCCTACCAACTTTCAGAATTTTCAGGAAAACCTATTGAAAAACAAAGCGATTGGTTGGATGCTTTTATTGCTTTGATTCAATACCTCAAAACCAAACAAGGCAATGGAAAACAAAAAAGTGTAGTATTTTTGGATGAACTACCTTGGTTGGCAACTCCCAAATCGGGTTTTCTACAAGGATTGAGTTTTTTTTGGAATAGTTGGGCAGTAAAACAAAATATTATTGTGGTCATTTGTGGTTCTGCGGCTTCATGGATGATTCAGAAAGTTATCGACCACAAAGGAGGACTACACAATAGAATCACTAAACGGATTGACTTAGAGCCGTTTAATTTGAAGGAAACAGAAATGTACCTCAAAAATAGAAACATTCATTTGGATCGTTATCAAATCATTCAACTGTATATGGCAATGGGAGGTATTCCGCATTACCTCAAAGAAATAGTGCGGGGCAAAAGTGCTGCTCAAAACATTGATGCTATCTGTTTTGCAAAAGGAGGACTACTGAAAAAAGAGTTTTCAAGACTCTATCCTGCTCTCTTCAAAAATGCAGAAAATCACATTGCTATTATCAGAGCCTTGGCTTCAAAAAGACAAGGACTGACCCGAATAGAATTGGTAAAGAATGCACAACTATCTGATGGAGGTGGCATTAATAGAGTTTTGGATGAATTGATTCATTCAGGTTTTATTTCTTCCTATTATCCCTATGGAAAAAAGAAGAAAAATGTATTGTATAGATTGACAGATGAATACTCTTTATTTTATCTGCAATTCATTGAAGGAACGGTTAATCAGGGAGAGAATATTTGGCAAAAACTAAGTCAGACTCAAACCTACAAAAGTTGGAGTGGCTATACCTTTGAAGGAATTTGTCTAAAACACAACCCACAGATAAAGAGAGCCTTGAGCATTGGAGGTGTTTATTCAGAATCCTCCTCTTTTTATCAACAAGGAAATCAGGATATGCAGGGCATACAGATAGATCTACTTATTGACCGAAACGATCATGTAATCAATCTTTTTGAAATCAAGTTTTACAATACTTTTTTTGTCATGACAAAAACCTATGCCAAAAGCTTACAAGAAAAGATGGCTATTTTCAAAGCCGTTACCCAAACTTCTAAGCAAATATTTGTGAACTTAATTACTACTTTTGGTTTACTACACAACGAACATAGCATTGGATTGATAGATCAAATTCTGACTTTAGACGACTTATTCGACAACTAAGTGCCTTAATGCGTTTCTCCCAACAAATCCTCCAATCGCACAGGCAAATGTGTCTTCACCCAAGCCCTAAAATCACCCTCATATCCCGACAATTGTTGAAGTTCCGATACCCGTTCATGTAGTTCATTAAGTTTCTCGTCCGAAAGACTAGGTGAATGACTTATCTTGTTCGCAATAGATTCCACCTGTTCGGCAGTATCCAAAGCCCTTGTTTCAAAGGCATCACCATAAACTGCCCCCGATAGTTCTGTGTCAAGGTAAGTATCTATCCATTCTTTTGTTACTATTTGACTGTGCTTCATCGAATCTTTGATATTTCCACGACCTGTCACCGTATTTCCAACAGCAAAAACATTGGGATAACCTTCCAATTGGCAACAGTTATTTTCGTTGATGTCAAACACTTGTCCATTAGCAGGAATTCCCTTAATCAATTGTGGAATACTTCCGATAGAAGAAATCACCTGTGAAGCCCAAACAAACGTTTCTGGCCCTGCAATCGGTACAATGCGTTCATCTACCAACTCAGTTTGCTTGAAAGCCAATCCTACCAAACGCCCATTTTCCACGATTTTGTCCACAGCCGCATGAAGCGGTTTTACATTGAAGAGGTATTTGCTTTGGTAGTTGTTCAAAATCTTTTCTTGAATCATCCTCACCTTCTCCATTTTTTCGGGAGAATCTGCTTGTGTAGGCGACAGAGGCATATCTTTGATTCGGCGGCGGTAATACAATGTCGCTCCCTTCAAACCCAAATCCTCCAAAGTATAGCCCAACTGATCCAATACCTTCGCAATACTTCTATCCAGCTGAAACATATTCACTTCATGTCCCTTTTCCTTCAATGCTCGCTGAACGGTCAGTATCATCAGCACCTTCAAAACATCCAAAGAAGCCAAGCCACCGCCCACAACGATTGTATTGTCCAGTGCTTCAAATTGTGGCCCATTGTAGTTGGGCTCGTGAAAATGATTGAACCAATAAATGAACGAATTTTGGTAAATCAAACCTTTGTCCACATAGTCGTCAATGCCTTCAATCGGCAACGGTCTATCTCGCCAAGCACCAATCGCCAAAATCACCGCACTGAATCCCCAATTCACCAATTCTTCAAACGAAATCTCTCGCCCCAAACGAATATGTGGCACAAAACGCACCAATTCGTGGCTCAATTTTTCGTTGATTTTTTCTTCTTCCTGGTCTCTCAACTTGTTGTGCCATTTGGGTAAACCGTCTTCAATTTTGCCGTAGGGCAAAGTATTTTGATCAAAAACGACACAGGGAATATTGCGTTGGATAAACTGATAAGCAGCTTCTGCACCAGATACAGCTCCACCAAAAATCGCTACAAGGTGATTAGACATAGTTGGTTTGTTTTAGAAAGTTTAGACTTTAAACGAAAAATTAAAGATGCAAGAAGTAAGATTTTTACTTATTGACAATCAATTATTTACGCTTAATTTAGCGAATAATTATTGGCTTTAAAACTATTGACAATTCAATTGATTGACTCCGAAATTACAACCAATCCATCTGCGAAATATTCAAAATCTGTGATTTATTTCGTCACTCAATCGGTTTGCATATGGCTTGTGGCGGTTTCAAAGCACTTTCCTATCTCCCGAAACCAAAGCTGGCTACGGAGCGAAAGCCTTGCTGGCAGCCGTTCACCCGCCATAAGCTATATGTGTTGTTGTACAACGTTTTTTATTCAAGAATTTCCCATTCACCAGTTTGAATATACTCGTCAATCACAAATTGAGGACCTTTGTTATCAATCTCCCCTTTTATTTTGTTGGCTAATTCCTGTATGTCATCGGAAGTCAAAGGTTGCTCTCGTTTTATCGGAATACTTGTTTCTAACGCTTCATAGTCATTTTCCTGAATTAGTATCCTGTGCGCTACGACATAATGTTTGTAACCATTTTCTTCAATAACAAATACGTTACAGGCTCCCCGCGATGTAAACTTCTTAAATGTGATTTCTTCGTCTTTAAATCCTCCTTTGTATATCTTGAAATCGGTTAAATAAATGGGAATCGATAAATACTCTGCACCTTCAATTAGAATGTCTTTGTTTATACCTGAATCAGCACTTCCTCTATACAGGAATTGATTGTGGGTAATCGAGTGATCAATTAACCGGAAAGTTCCAGATTCCTTTATTTCTTCAATTGTTCGTTTCATTTAATGTTGTACAACGTCCAAGTTTGATTACCTGCAATGAGTTGGTTCAAATCCCCTTCTCCTTTTTTGCCGACTGCTTCCTTCAATTGATCGTAAAGCATCTCTTCATAACAAGGACGCTCAACTGCATACAAAACCCCAAAAGGTCTTGGCAAATAATCTTCTGTAATGACCGTACTTGGATTATCAAAAAAGCGAGTCAATATTTGCGCTTTGTAAATATCCGTT
This sequence comes from Chitinophagales bacterium, assembly GCA_041392475.1. Classification (NCBI taxonomy): domain Bacteria; kingdom Pseudomonadati; phylum Bacteroidota; class Chitinophagia; order Chitinophagales; species Chitinophagales bacterium. The sequence goes on from JAWKLZ010000002.1 coordinate 908,508, forward strand.
TCGTCATGTATCCAAAGGTCGGACTCGGTAAAGCCTGAACCCTCTAAATCAACAACTCTTGGTCTCAATCCGTCCAAACGAATCCCTTTACTGCTTTCCTTGCCAAATACCAAGGGTTTGCCATGCTCCAAAAAGATGGCGGTTTCGGGTTTGGTGTCTTTGTCAGTAAACGAAAAGAAAGCGCCATCGTTGAAGATGTTGCAGTTTTGGTAAATTTCTAAAAAAGAAGTGCCTTTGTGAGCGTGACTTCTAAGGAGCATTTCCTGCAAATGTTTCGGGTCTCTATCCATTGACCTCGCCACAAAAGAAGCATCTGCGCCCATCGCAAATGCCAGCGGATTGACAGGTCTATCCAACGAACCCATTGGAGTAGATTTGGTGACTTTGCTCAACTCCGAAGTTGGCGAATATTGCCCCTTAGTCAAACCGTATATTTGGTTGTTGAACAACAAAATATTCAAGTCAAAATTTCGGCGAAGAATATGTAGCAGGTGATTACCGCCAATAGACAAACCATCGCCATCACCAGTCACCATCCATATAGAAAGGCCAGGATTTGCCATCTTCAAACCCGATACAAAAGCTGGCGCACGTCCATGAATCGAGTGCATTCCGTAGGTTTCCATGTAGTAAGGAAACCGAGAGGAGCAGCCAATACCTGATATCACTGCCACTTCATCTTTGTTCAGTTCCAAATCCGCCATCACTTTCTGTACCTGCGAAAGAATGGAGTAATCCCCACACCCCGGACACCAACGAACATCTTGATTCGTAGCAAAATCTTTTGCTTTGAGTGTACCGTTGGATTTGATTGTATCTATAGCCATTTGTATTGTTTTTTACATTATTAACTTTGGAGTCATTAAGGACGAATAAATTTGCCATTGCAGAAAAGTCTTCCTAAAGCAATCCTTTAATCACCTCCCTCAATTCACTTTTCGCAATCGGAACGCCTTGAATCTTGTTGAACTGCTCGACCTTCAATAAGTACTTATCTCGAATCAATTTAGAAAGTTGTCCATTGTTGATTTCAGGAATCAATACTTTATCAAAATTGAGCAACATTTCACCCAGATTTCGAGGAAAAGGGTTGAGATAGCGGAGGTGAGCGTGTGAAACACTATATCCTTCTTCTATCAAATCTTTCACCACCGATTTAATAACGCCATAAGTAGAACCCCATCCAAGTACCAAAACACTGCCTCTGTCCTCTCCTACTTCCATTTGTTGTTCGGGTACAAAATCTGCAATTTTATCCACTTTGGCTTGGCGAATTTTAGTCATAAACTCGTGATTCGCTTGGTCATAAGACACATTCCCTGTTCTATCCTCTTTCTCCAATCCGCCAATGCGATGCGCCAAACCAGCAGTGCCAGGAATGGCCCACTCCCGCACCAATTGTTCATTTCGGTCGTAAGGCAGAAATGATTCTCCTGCCGCTTGTGGTTTTTTGAATTGCACCTTCATATCAGGAATGTCGTCTGCATTGGGAAATTTCCAGGGTTCTGCACCATTCGCAATGTAGCCATCACTCAACAAAACGACAGGAACCATGTGCTGCACCGCAATTCGACAGGCTTCAATGGCAGTATAAAAACAGTCGGAAGGAGAATGGGCTGCAATAACAGGCATCGGACATTCCCCGTTTCGTCCATACATGGCTTGCAGCAAATCGGACTGCTCGGTTTTGGTGGGCAAACCCGTTGAAGGGCCTCCACGCTGTATATTGCAAATTACCAGTGGTAGTTCCAAAATCATTGCCAAACCAATGGCTTCTCCTTTGAGGGCAAGTCCGGGACCAGAAGTACCTGTGATGGCCAAATTGCCACCATAAGATGCTCCAATTGCAGAACAAACGGCTGCAATTTCATCTTCCGCCTGAAAAGTTTTTACCCCAAAGTTTTTGTATTTGGAGAGTCCATGCAGTATATCGGAGGCTGGAGTAATTGGATAAGAACCGTAAAATAAGGGCAATCCGAGTTTTTTGGAAGCAGTAATCAATCCGATGACCAATGCTTCATTTCCCATGATACTGCGATATGTACCACTTTGAAGGGGAGCAGCTTTCACCTCATATCGGGTAGTGAAGGTTTCGGTAGTTTCTCCAAAATGATAGCCCGCATTGAGCGTTTTGAGGTTGGCTTCTAATATATCAGGTTTACTTTTGAATTTGGCTTTCAAAAACTGAATGGTACTTTCTAATTTGCGGTTGTACCTCCAATAGAGAAAGCCCAAGACAAACATATTTTTGGAACGGTCTTTTTCCTTTGTTCCCAATGGGATTTCCTTCAAACATTCACGGGTAAGCTTGGTAATCGGCATTTTATATACCTCATAACCTTCTAAGGTATCGTCTTCGAGTGGATTCACATCATATTTTGCCAATCGGAGATTTTTGCGGTCAAAGCCTTCTGTATCAACGATAATTGTTCCACCTCTTTTAATATTTTTGAGATTGGTCTTTAAGGCTGCAGAGTTCATGGCGACTAATACATCGAAGTGGTCACCGGGGGTGAAAATGGGAATGCTTCCAAAATGGAGTTGAAATCCTGAAACACCTGCAAGTGTGCCTTGTGGCGCACGTATTTCGGCGGGAAAATCGGGAAATGTGGCAATATCGCTACCTGTCAAGGCTGTATTGTTGGTGAATTGGCTGCCTGTGAGCTGCATTCCATCCCCTGAATCGCCTGCAAATTTTATGGTGATTTCTTTTTTAATTTCTATCGTTCTGCTCATAATACATTCGTTTTTTGTCAAGAAATGATACTATAGAATCTTTTCTTGTGTTAGCAGATACTAAGATAAGGAATTACAGTAAAAAAACAAGATTTTGAAGTAGTTTTTAGTTTATCTTGTTTCTTAATATATGTGCAGGCGAATCAATCTTCAAAGAAGGTATTGGTCATATCAATATTGGCTTCAATGGGTTTGACAAAAAATAAATCAGCCAAATCCAATATAAACTTCATCGAATCCACACTATTCATCACCTCCTCTTTCAGATCTTCTGGAATAGGTTTCTTCTTGCCAAGTTGACGGAATGCTTGAATGTAATTTTCATCTGTCATTGAAGTATAGATTTTTGTTCATACATTTTTTTGAGTTTAGCTCTTGCTCTTTTTAAACGCATCTTCACCGCTCCTTCTGATATATTCAGTATTTCTACTATTTCATTAATTTTTAGCTCATCTTGGTATTTCATCAACAAAAGCGTTTTTTCATCGGGGTCTAAAAGTATAAAAACTTCTTCCAACCGCTCCAATCGCATTTCTTTTATTTCGACATCTTCTACTTCATCTTCAATGTTTTCTGTATCACTTAGTACAACATCTCGTATTATTTGTGTATTGTTTTTTTGTTCTTTTTTCAAAAAATCAATACATGCATTGTAGGCAATATGGTAAATCCAAGTAGAAAAACTGGCATCTCCTCTGAAGGTGCCGATTTTCACAAAAGCTTTTACCAAAATGTCATGAACCAAATCTCTGGCATTGTCTTCGTTTTTTACCATCGAAATACACTTTTGATAGACTTTCGGCGCATATTTGTCGTACAACAAGCCAAAATACTGCGTATCTCCTGTGTCTTTTAAAAGCTGTATGATTTCTTTATCCGATAATTCAGAAGATTGTTTCATCATTTCTCACATATCCAACTTGTTATTCATCAAACTTGTAAAGTTGAAATAAACAAATCTTTGATTGGTTTTGATAAAAATGTTTATTCAAATCTAAGGAAAATATCTAAACTAATAAAAAATGATAGATAATATATCTCTATCAAATACCCTAAATCATTATTGCGATTGAAGTTGATTTTTTAGGTAAAGAAATTGAATCCTTTAATTATTTACATATAGACTGTTATTGAGTTTTAGGTAACAATCTAAAATTAAAAAAAAAAACTTATTTTTGTTAGCTTGACAAACAATCACATATAATACAAACAATTAAATATCAATATGTTACGTTCAAAAATTGCAGGAATTGGTTACTATGTACCTGAAAGAGTGGTGACAAATGACGACTTGGCTAAAGTTATGGATACTTCGGATGAATGGATTCAGGAACGAACAGGTATAAAAGAAAGAAGATATGGGGTAAGATTTGAAGAATCTACTTCGACAATGGGAACTAAAGCTGCTCGGACTGCCATAGAACGTGCGGGACTTGAGCCAAAAGATATTGACTTTATTGTGTTTGCCACCCTCAGCCCTGACTACTATTTTCCTGGAAGTGGTGTTCTATTGCAGCGTCAATTGGGTATTCCTGGTATTGGAGCATTGGATGTCAGAAATCAATGTAGTGGATTTATTTATGCGCTTTCGGTAGCAGATCAGTTTGTAAAAACGGGAATGTACAAGAATGTGCTTGTAGTAGGTGCTGAATTGCATTCTTTTGGACTGGACTTTAGCACAAAAGGGCGAAACGTTACCGCTATATTTGGTGATGGTGCGGGGGCTGTTGTATTACAGGCGGCAGCAGATGGAGAAGGTAGGGGCATACTTTCTACACATTTACATGCCGATGGGGAACATGCCGAACAGTTGGCAATGATTAATTTTGGTTCTCACTCGGCCATACATTTGGGAAAAGAACGCTTTGGTTTTAATGAAGATGCGGAATATGGTGAGTTGATGCTGAGTGAAAAAATGTGGGAAGAAAAGGATATTTATCCAGAAATGAATGGCCCTTATGTCTTCAAATATGCGGTAACTAAGTTTCCAGAGGTAATTATGGAAGCCCTCAAAGCAAACAATTATGAGCTGTCTGATTTGGATATGTTGATTCCACATCAGGCCAATCTTCGCATCAGTCAGTTTGTGCAGAAACGCCTTCGGTTGAGAGATGATCAGGTGTACAATAATATCCAAAAATACGGGAATACAACGGCTGCTTCTATTCCAATTGCACTTTGTGAAGCTTATGAAAAAGGACTTGTCAAAGAAGGAGATTTGGTTTGTTTGGCAGCTTTTGGAAGCGGCTTTACATGGGGTTCTGCTTTGATCAAATGGTAGAGGCAATTGCTACTTATCGTTATTTTAAGCCACTCACCGACTACTTATAGCCGTTTATCGAATATGAAGTTTTTGCAAGTCTTGATACTTGTATATTTGCATTGTAAGGTTTGAGAAAACATTGCACCACACACAAATTTAGACACACACATACACATTTTATATTTGTTACTTATAAATCACACTCAAGAAGCTGGAAACCTAAAAGGTATTTCCAGCTTTTTTTTACAAAATTTTGAAAAGACCAAGATTTGTGTTGCTGATAAGATTTACTGAATCAACAACAACAGTGAATCCTCCTCGCCTACTACTTGGTGAACTACTTTTTCTACAATCTCCACAAAATCATTGGGTACAGATAATAGAATGGTTCGTTCCTCTTCTTCGTACATGGCTTTTCCTGTAAGCAATACAAGCACTGCATTGGTTTTGCTGTGGTGTTTTTTAAGGACTGTTCCTTTTTTTAATTGCAGTAAGGTGGCAGTGCCGTTTCCTTCTTCGTTCAAAATTCGCTTGGTTGCAATGGCTTTGTCACTGTCAAGAATTAGGGTAGATAGATTCATTTTTGGTGTTTTTTTTTGAAAATCTTGATCCTGTCTTAAAGGTAGGTGTTTTTGATATTGAAAGGGATGATGTAGAGTGGGGTTTTGTGGTGATTTTGATCAATCATAGAAAAATCTGGAACGTTTAGGCACTATATTATGTTTTAGTCAAAAAAAATACATTAATAAGTATGAAATACTTCATCCTCTCAGTTTTTATTCTGACTATTCTAACTGCGTGCAATGACAACCAAGAAAAAATACCCTCAGATTCTTTTGTTAGTCAAATTAATGAACATCGAGATAAGCGACAATTTTACTTAAGAATATGGGATGATTTTTCTGCTGAGTATGTCCTTACACTAGATAGCTTGAAAAATATTCAACCTAAGAATGTTCAAATAGTTGATTTAATTGGAGACGACGAACTATCTTTCTTTTTAGAAAACCTTCGTCAATATCAATTTTTAGAGGCGATTAGAATTACGCAAGCCTCCGTAAATGAAGGGATTTTTGATTCATTGATAAATAAGCTTAGTCCTAAAAAACATTTTAAGAAATTGATTTTGTGGAGTTGCAATATAGAAAATGTACCTGCATCGATTAGCAAATTGAAAAATCTTGAATCGCTCGACCTCCCTTATAATCACATTAAAAGGCTGCCACCAGAAATCGGGAGTTTAAAAAAGTTAAAAATGTTGCGTTTACACTCAAATCCACAATTTGAATCTCTTCCAGTAGAAATTGGGCTGTTAGAAAATTTGGAACACTTAGATTTTGCAGGTACAAAAATATCACAAATTCCCTCGACTATAGGAGGGTGCAAAAATCTTATAAACCTCACGGCCAATGCTTGTAAAATCACTCATATCCCAAAAACACTTGGTAGGTGCATGTCATTGAAGTGGCTAAACTTTGGGGCAAATAAAATAACTGAAATCCCTGATGAAGTAGGTAATTTACATCAATTGGTGGTGTTGAGTTTAGGAATGAACCGCATAAAAACCCTTCCAGACAGTTTTCAAAAATTGACGAAACTAGATTTTTTTGATATTTCAAACAATCAACTCAGTAAATTCCCAAGCCAAGTACTTACCTTCCATAAAGTTGTTAATTTATGGGTTCACAAAAATTCATTTAACCGAATCCCCATTGAGCTAGCTGATTTGGAAAATTTAAGACAGTTTTTAGTTGATGAGTCAGAAATACTAAAATCTGACGTTGAGGCAATTAAAAATAAAAACCCTATCATAAATTTTGTGAGTAGGTACTGAGTCGTCCTAAAAAAACCTTACAATCCATCCTCTCCAAATTCCAAATATTCACCCGCCAAAGCCGTATTCATGCGTTTGTAAATCAATACCACGCTGTTGTGTGCCTCCAAAATATGCTGCAGATCAAAATGCAAAGTTGGATTTTTCTGCAATGCCTCTTCAAAATAAGATTTTAGGAGTGCTTTGTTGCCGAGCGTGCTGTCTGCAATGTTGGAGTAAGCAGCGATTTTTGGAGAAGTATGTGCTATGTTAGGAACGCTGAAAAAATAACATTACAAATTTTCTTTAATAAAGAACTGATATTGAAGTGCTTTTTTCATTTCTCGGCAACAGTTTGTTTGGTCATTTCTTCTTTTTTGCTTGAGTTGGCCCTAATTTCTTCGACACCATCTTGTTACGTCTGGGTTTAGCCGATGACTTTGGTTTTTTGGCAGCTTCTTTTTTCTTTTTTGAAGCAGACACAAATTTTTTCTTCGCCCCTATTTTTTTGTCCTTGTCACCTGTTTTTTTATCACCTCTCTCAAGCGTACCCTTTTTTCCCTTTGAAGAATCTCCTGTTTTTTTGCCGACAAACGGTTTATTTTCAGACTTCATTGCAGCCGTTTCTTTGAGTTCCTTTTCAGTAGAAATCGGTAGATTTTTTGAGTTCCTTTTGCGCTTACTCGTTTTGATTCTTCGCTTATTTTCATCCTCCGATGCCTCTTCCGTTTTTGAAGAAGAGGAAACCATTAGGTTGATTTCTTGCATCTCCAATGAAGTCAGTTCTCGCCATTGCCCCAATTTGAGGCTGCCGAGAGTGACGTTCATGATGCGGGTACGCTTCAATTTGGACACATTGTAGCCCAAGGCTTGACACATTCGCCGTATTTGACGATTGAGGCCTTGTGTCAAAGTGATTTTGAAGACAAACTCGGTGACTTTCGTGACTTTACACTTTTGAGTCACCGTTTCCTCCAAAGGGACACCCTCCCGCATTTTTTGGATAAATTCGGGCGTAATTGCTTGTTTTACCGTCACCATGTACTCCTTCTCATGCCTATTGCCCGCTCGAAGAATTTTGTTGACAATATCACCATCGTTGGTCAAAAATATCAATCCCTCCGAGGGTTTGTCCAATCGCCCTATCGGAAACAATCTTTGGGGGTGATTGATGTAGCTGATAATGTTGTCTTTCTCCTTGTATTCGGTCGTGCAGACAATGCCCACAGGCTTGTTGAAGGCAATGTACAAAGGTCGTTTTTTGCTGCGAATCGTTTCGCCATCGACTTGCACAATATCTCCTTCAAATACCCGATTGCCCAATGTACCGACTTCCCCGTTGAGCGTTACCCGACCATCTGCAATGAATTTGTCCGCCTGTCTGCGGGAACAAAACCCTGTTGCACTGACGTATTTGTTTAAGCTAATCGAATTTTCGTTTATTTTTTTCACCGCTGTTTTCTTCAATGTTTTATGAATCGTATGCGACTGCAAAGTTAGACAATATCTTTCCTACTCAATTGAATAATCGAAACAATGTGCATGAACACGGCAGAAGGCATCAAAAAAGCTGGCACCAACACAAATGGAAAGGTCACAACGTCCATAGGTGCCAAAGATTCGGTGCTGCCCCATATTGAAGGAAAATAAATCGTGGTGGTGAACAAAAAGATAATGGACGCAATCACCGCCAAACCTAAATAATTCCACGCCAAAGCAAATTTTTCTGAAAACAGTCTTTTGTGGAAGACCAAATAGGCTACAAAAGGTGCTGTTGCAGCAAACACCATATCGTAGTTGTAGCCTTCAAAAGTCACCTCTGAATGTAACATTCCCGCTGCAACGGTGGTCAAAAATAAGGACTCTATGCCAATTCTAAAAGTCTGATAATAAATCAACCATGACTTGGGAATGGCTGCAATGACTGCACTGTTTCGGTATCGGCGAAGGAAAAAACCAATGAAAACAAAGGCTGGTAAAATAAGAAACAAGGGAAAACGTGGAGGAAACTCAAAAGTCTGAATAATACTCGATTTGGCAACTGCAAAGGCATAGGCAATCCACAGAAAAAGCCCGATCCAAGTCCTTCCCAAGTATTTTTTGCGGACATCTGTTGGTGTGTTTATTGACTTCAATGTATGGTTGTAGCCCAACAATATAATGACAACCATAATGATTGTCAATGTAATGTAACCGAATTGTAACATGGCTGATTATTTCTTTATCGTTTTTAATTACTCTTAGAAATGGTCAAAAATAACTCTCTGATTTAAACTTTTGAAGTTTATTCTTGAAGTCCATCCGCTAAATTTACACCCAAATTTTTGTACCTCATAATAGATAATCTCAAAGAATAAGCATTGTGAAATATTTATACATAACATTAAAATTTCATTATTTAATTAATTATCCCAATGTCATTCAATTAAGCCGTTTTTAAGAGAACAGGGAATATATATTCCCTGTTCTCTTAAAAACTTACGAATCTAAAATTTTGAACTTGTCCCTTAATTGAATAACATTATTAATTATCCATTTAGGAATGGTTTTTGAAGTAGTTTGTTACTATTAGCGTCAAGTGTTGTCTTTGAATCAGAAATAAGAAAACCCCCATCCTAACAAAATTCGTTGTACCTTTGCCGCTTCATTCCGAAATGACATTATTCATAAATTGTCATTTCACAAACAATTTATATGTCATTTAATGAATTAGGCTTATCAGAAGCCATTTTGAAAGCAGTAACTAAGAAAGGCTACACAGAACCCTCTCCCATCCAAGAAAAAGCAATCCCATTGATTTTAGAAGGAAAAGATGTGTTGGCATCCGCCCAAACGGGAACGGGAAAAACGGCGGGGTTCACCTTGCCCATGCTACAAATCTTATCTCAAGGAGGACAAACAAGACGCAGACCTATCCGTGCCTTGGTATTGACTCCTACGAGAGAACTCGCCGCACAGGTGCAGGAAAGTGTCAAAGACTACAGTTTATACATAGACATCCGTTCTACGGTGATTTTTGGCGGAGTCAATCAAAACCCTCAAGTCAGAGCCTTGAGAAATGGTGTGGATATATTGGTGGCTACACCAGGGCGATTGCTCGATTTACACAGTCAAAATGCCTTGTCCTTGTCCAAAATCGAAATTTTGGTATTGGACGAAGCTGACCGTATGCTCGACATGGGCTTTTTGAGAGACATCAACAAAATCCTCAGTTTGATGCCCCCCAAAAGGCAAAATCTGCTGTTTTCTGCCACTTTTTCGAGCGATATCAAGAAATTAGCCAAAGGCTTTTTGCACAAACCTGTCATGGTGGAAGCGACTCCCGAAAACAGTACGGTGGATATCATTGTCCAAAAAGCATATTACATCGACCAAAAGAAAAAAACCGATGCAGTCATTCAGTTGATTGGAGATGGTAAATGGCAGCAAGTCTTGGTCTTTACCCGCACCAAACATGGCGCAAATCGCTTGTGTCAAAAAATGGAAAAAAGCGGCATTAGTGCTTTGGCTATTCACGGCAATAAGAGTCAGGCAGCCAGAACAAGGGCTTTAGACGGCTTCAAAAGAGGCAAAATTCGTGTACTGGTGGCTACGGACATTGCAGCCCGTGGATTAGACATTCCTTTGTTGCCACATGTTATCAATTTTGAGTTGCCCAACATTGCCGAAGCGTATGTGCATAGAATTGGGCGAACAGGTCGTGCTGGCGCAAGCGGAGAGGCGATTTCTTTGGTCAGTAGTGACGAAAGAGCCTATTTGAGAGACATTGAGAAACTCTTGGGTGAAAAACTACAAATCGAAGTATTGGAAGGTTTTGAGCCAAGCGCAAGACCTATAAGGGAAAAAAAGGAATCCTCTTCGAGAGAAAAACCTTTTAGAAAACCCAAACCAAAGACAGCAAGAGAAAATCCAAGTAGAAGACCGAGAAGATTTAGCAGCCGAAAGTCGGATTAGTGTACTGCCTCATAAATTTTTCGACACTTGAGAAGTCCGTAGGACTTGAATATTTGTAGAAAATAGTGCAAGCAATTACAGAACTCCATCGGAATTCGTGCAAAAATCACAACAATTTAATTATCAACAGTTTAGAAGATAATTTTTATTTTGCTAATTGTTTGATAATCAAAACTCTGTGTCTCCGTGCCTCTGTGTTCATTAAAAATTGCACGAACTATTGTTGTATAAAGCCTTGAACAAAACTGTATGAAGGTTATGAAATTTAGGGCTTTGTGTTTTCAATAATAAGGCGAAATCATCAAATAGACCAATACTCCCGTAATAGACACATACAACCAAAGCGGCATGGTCCATCGGGCAATTTTTCGATGTGCTTCAAATTTACCTGTAAACGCCCTGAGGAAAGTGAACAGAATGATGGGCAGTATGACCGCAGACAAAACAATGTGGGTGAGCAAGATGAAGTAATAGATGTACTTCAAAAAACCTTCCCCACCATATTTTGTCGATTCGGTCAACGTGTGGTAGGTAACGTAGGAAACCAAAAAAGTGGCTGATAGAATCAAGGCGGTAATATTGGCGGTTTTATGGGCTTTGATGTTTTTGTTCTTGATGAAATACCAGCTCATTAGTAGTAAAATCGTTACCGACCCATTCAAAAAAGCATGAAATTTGGGCAGCACTTTCAAATCGAAAGATGTGCTGATATTTGGTGGAGAGACATAAAATAATATCGTGACCAATACAGGGACTGCAATGGAGATGCCAACAATGATTTTTGCCCACAACTGTTCGTTGGAAAAAAATTTTGATTCATTCATGATATGGTATTTTAAAGGGTATTCAGATTATTGTTCATCGTTTTTCTTCAATTTCCATTCAATCTCTCGCTTGTGTTTGGTAGGATACTCCAATTGAAGCCAACGTATATCCGACATCAAAGCTTTTACATCTTGTAGGGTTTCCAAACGATAGTAACCTCTAATGATGCCTTTTCTACCTACGAGTACAACTTGTTTGGGATAAACCAATGTTTCTAAACGGGTAGAGTCGGTCAGTTTGGGAATGGGTAGGTGATACCCCTCACTTATTTGTTGGTATATATCGTCCTTTGTTCCTGTCAGCAAAAACCACTTATCACTCTCTATTTTGTACTGTTGCACCAATTTTTGAAGTCTGGCAAGTGTATCTATTAAAGGGGTGACGGTGTGCGCCAATAGCAATACTTCTTTATCGTCATCAAACTCTTCTTGAAACATTCGAAAGTACTCATTGATTTGTACAATCCTCTCCTCGTCTTGAGCCGTAAAAAAACTTACAATCAGCACCTTATCCTTTGCATCTTCTGATGTAAAAGATTTTCCAGTTTGAGTAGTGAAAGAAAAGTCTGGAATGGTATGCCACAAGGTATCATTCACTGAAACCTTGTTGGGCTGTTGTGTATCTGCAGATAATGAAATGAACCGATGCAAGCGCTTGCGTTTAGGCATTTCTTGGTTGTCGAAGTAAAAATAAAATGCAAGGGGTATAAGAATTGCAATAATATATGCAAAGAAAGTTCTGTTCATCTTGATTTTTTTATAAAACACAAAACGCTACCATTGGCGTAATAACCAAAATGATAGCGTTTTGTTTGTGCATTGTTGAATTAAATTAGAAATCAAGTAAAACTAACAATTTCTTGATTTTCATTTTATTTCAATGTTTATTTCTTTTAGTGATGATCGCTGTCTCCATGTTCATCTGCACCATGAGCTCCATGTCCACCAGTATGTTTTTCAATTTTTGCAGGATCTTTCCATCCTTGTTCGATTTGTACATCCCATCTTTGACGGTTGCCTTTCCATGCACTCCCTTCCCAAAGGAAAGCGACTATGAACCAAATCAAGAATATAGCAGGAGTCAAAATTGTCAATGCCAATGCACGAAATTCATACCGCACGTGCATGAATTCTCCAACAATGAAAAATGCTTTCAACAAGCTCGCTGCAATAAAAAAACCATTCAACAAGAATTTTGAAGTTTCTGGACTAGTATAGTTCATCCAAAGCAAAGCAGCTGCTACTTCAACAATCGTAATAAGAGATAACCATGCAGTAGCTCTCCAAACAGCGTTTACTTGACTTTTATATTGCTCTTCGGTAATATGATGTTCCATATTATTGAGAATTGTTTTTATTTAATTGTTAAATTGCTAAACGGATACATATTAGACAAGGAGACTAAACCTTCCAATAGTTGTCTCAATGTATCTGTTAAATACTACAAGAGGTAGAAGGCTAGGAATACGAACACCCAAACTAAATCTACAAAGTGCCAATACAAGCCTACTTTCTCTACCATTTCATAATGTCCTCTTCTATGAAAAACACCTTGTGATGCTTGTATCCAAATAATGATGTTCAGAACTACTCCACTGAATACGTGGAAACCGTGAAATCCTGTAATTAAGAAGAACAACATTCCAAAAGCTTGAGGACCATAAGGATTCCACCACAAGGTAGTTCCTCCATGAATCAAGTGCATCCATTCCCATGCTTGACAACCTAAGAAAGCAGCTCCACCTACAATACCCCAAAACATCCAGAACAAAACTCCGTCCTTATTCATCCTGTGTCCTTCTTGCACGGCACGAACTACAAATACACTGCTCAGAATCAGAATAAAAGTCATCAAACTCACAAATCCCAAAGGAACATTTGCCCCTTCCAAAAAAGGAAAAGCATTGAATACCTTATTTGGATCTGCCCATTCAGGACTACTAAACCTAAGTGTTCCGTAAGAAATCAACAATGCTGAAAATGTAAAAGCATCTGATACCAAGAAATACCACATCATCAACTTACCATAGCTCACATTGAAGGGCGATTTACCTCCCCCCCAATTAGAACCATCCTCATGGACAGTGTGAGTTTCATGTGCTTTGGTCAATGTTTCTGCTGCCATTAAGCTAATTTTTTATTTAAGGCGAATTTGAAGACAAAACTAATCTGTCTGCTTCTATTCTCCCTATTATTTATATTCTTTTATTGATAAAACTGAAAAAAGAAAAACAAATACACCCAAAGCACTCCTACAAAGTGCCAATAGGTAGAAAGTAATTCTATTCCAAGAAATTTTTCAGGTTTCATGTCTTCCATCAATTGCTCTACTGGATCTGCTTTTTTGAAAGTTTTGAAAAAGAAAATAGCCAAAAACAACAAACCACCGACAACATGTACCACATGTATTCCCGAAATCACATATAAGAATGCCCCTGAAGGATCATTTCCCTGCAAAATGATGCCAAAACTTGACAAAGCCAACCAGCCATAGTATTGCAATATGGCAAAGCCGATTCCGAGTAAAAACGTAAGTCCAATCATCTTTCGATAAAGCGATGCATTTCCTTTTTTAATGGCTCTTTCACCAATTATCAAAGTCATACTGCTTAACAAGATAACTAAGGTACTTATCCAAAAAATATTGGGCAATATATAATCTGTCCAATTACCTTGTGCTTTGCGAACAATAAAAGCACTCGTTAGGCCTGCAAACATCATAATGATGCTGCCAAGTCCCAACCAAAGCCCAAATTTTTTGGGATGTATGCTCGATGTTCCTTTTTTCACAGACAATGTCGACATTCAATCAAAATTATTGATAAATATACTAAATATTTATCGTTTGAAAGCTCCATCTAAAGATAGAGCATTATTTTTTATAAGAAAAACAATCTATCCAAGACCATCACGGTTTGCAAAACAGGTAGATAAACAATGGACGCAAACATCAACTTCAATGCGGCTTTGTTGTCACATTCTTTATATAGATTGTACCCATAATACAAAAACATAGTACCCAATACAATCGCAGCGATTATTGATACGATGCTTATCAAACCTATTGCATAAGGTGCAAAAGAAACGACTATCAAGGTAACAATGTACAATATAATTTGAACTGCCGTATATTTATTTCTGCCATCGGAAGGTAACAGTTTATACCCTGCTTTCTCATATTCCTCTGCTCCAAGCCATCCTATTGCCCAAAAATGTGGAAATTGCCACAAAAATTGAATACTAAATAGAACAGATGCCTCATAAGACCATAAGGAATTCGCTGCTACCCACCCAATTACAGGAGGTAAAGCACCTGGAATTGCTCCAACCAAAACTGCAATTGGAGAAACACGCTTTAGAGGCGTGTAAACAAAAGCATAACTGAATAAGGATATTGCCCCAATTAGCGCAGCCGTAGTGTTGAATAAAAATCCCAAGATTAATAATCCTGTAATCCCAAAAAAACCTGCTACCAGTAATGCTTCAACTACACTCATTCTATTGGCTGCAAGTGGACGATTTGCAGTACGAACCATCAATTTATCATAATCTTTTTCAATGATTTGATTGATAGCATTTGCAGAACCCGTCACAAGAAAACCTGCCAAACCTAAAAAAAATAAGTCAATGAACAAAAAGTTGCCTCCAACAGCCAACAAATAACCAATAATTGCAGAGAAAACAACCGTTAAATTTAGGCGTACTTTTACCAAAATCGAATAATCACTTATTTTTGATTTTAGAAAAGCAATGTATTGGTTAGAAGTAGCTTTTAAACTCGTAATCATCTTTATGCCGATTGTTTAATTTTCTACTATACTAAATCTAATGGCTTGCTTCCGTCACCTTTAATCCTTGTGCTCGCATTTCATCATCCGATACTGTTTGAGGTATGAACTCATGGTCATCTTTTCCATAGTCATATGCCCATCGGTGAACATGAGGAATAGGTCCAACCCAATTACCATGCCCTGGCTCTATTGGAGTTGTCCACTCCAATGTATTGGATTTCCATGGATTCAAACTTGTCATTTTCTTACCTTTTACAGCACTGTAAAAGAAATTGATAACAAATAAGAACTGAGCAAAGAAAACGATGATTGCAGCTACGGTAATGAATACTTTCAAGTCACCATACACATCGAAGGTTTGAAAATATTCCAAACTATAATAACGACGTGGTACACCTGTCATTCCTTGATAGTGCATGGGCCAAAAAATACAATAACTACCGATAAAAGTAATCCAAAAGTGAACATACCCAAGTGTGTTATTCATCATTCGCCCATTGAATAACTTAGGAAACCAGTGATATACTCCAGCTAATAGTCCAAATCCTCCTGCCAATCCCATTACAATATGGAAGTGGGCAGTTACAAAATAGGTATCATGCAACACAATATCTAAAGCAGAGTTTCCTAAATAAATTCCTGTCAAACCACCTGAAATGAATAAGGATACAAATCCTATGGCAAACAACATGGCTGGTGTGAAATTAATACTTCCTCGCCAAATCGTTCCTATCCAGTTGAATACCTTAATCGCAGAAGGTACTGCAATCAATAAGGTAAACAATACAAAGATAGATGCTGCAAATGGATTCAAGCCTGAAATGAACATGTGATGCGCCCATACCAAGAATGCCAATACAGTAATCGCTAAGATGGAAAGCACCATCGCTTTGTAACCAAAAATTGGCTTTTTAGAGTTGGTGGCTAATATTTCTGAAACCATACCCATTGCAGGTAAGATGATGATGTATACCTCAGGGTGTCCTAAGAACCAGAATAGATGCTGATATAAAATAGGACTTCCACCTTGCAATACTTCACCAGCTACATTTGTCAATGGAGCACCTGCAATGTAGATGTCTGACAAGTAGAAACTTGTTCCCATTCCTCTATCAAACAACAATAAAATCATGGAAGACAATAATACAGGGAAAGACAAAACACCTAGTATCGCTGTAAAGAAAAATGCCCATATAGTCAAAGGTAAACGCATCATTGTCATACCTTTGGTACGCATATTCAATACAGTAGTAATATAGTTCAACCCTCCCAATAAAGAAGAAATAATGAACAATGACATACTTAAAATCCAATACGTCATACCTGCCCCCGAGCCTTGGTCTGCTTGTGGCAAAGCACTTAAAGGAGGATAAGCAGTCCAACCACCTCCAAATGGACCAGTTTCAATGAACAAAGAAATGAACATAACTACTCCGGCACTAAAAAAGAACCAATAGGAAAGCATGTTCAAAAACGGAGAAGCCATATCCCTTGCACCACATTGAAGTGGAATCAATAAGTTACTAAATGTTCCACTCAATCCGGCTGTCAATACAAAGAATACCATCACCGTTCCGTGTATAGTAACCAATGAATAGTAACCAGATGGAGTTAAAATCCCTCCTTCAGCCCATTTACCCAGCAATGTTTCCATAATAGGAAATGCTTCGTTAGGCCAAGCCAATTGTAAACGGAAAAGTACTGACATCAATACACCCAAAAACGACCAGAATATTCCCGTTATCAAAAATTGACGGGCAATCATCTTATGGTCTTGACTAAAGATGTATTTGGAAATAAACGATTCCTTATGATGATGCTCATCGTGATGATCATCATGATCATGCACAACAATTTCGTGATGAAGTTTTATATCAGTAACAGCCATAAGGGACTATATTATTTGTATTTCGAGAAGATATATTCTCAAATATTGTTAAATAAAGTTTTCAATCTTAGATTATTGCTTCAATAGCACACAAGTACATTGAAGTGTATTAAAAGCTAAAGACTTGAAATGTCTTTTTCTTCTACTTCTGGCATTTCTTCTTCTGCCATGTTATCCGATTTGTTTTCTAATTTATCCAAGCCCAACTGCTTGTAAGTAGGTTGTTGTTCTTTGAACCAAGCCTCATATTCTTCTTCGGTTTCTACAATCACAACCTTACGCATGTTGAAGTGAGCTTGACCACAAAGTTCCGCACAAGCCAGTTCATAGTTGAAATCAGGGCCAAAAGTTTCTCGCATTTCAGCAGTTGTTTTAGTTGGGGTAAACCAAAACTGTGTAGGAATACCAGGAACACAATCCATTTTCACCCTAAAGTGAGGCAAATAGAAACTGTGTAGAACGTCCAAAGCATTCAGTTTGAAGACTACAGGTTTACCAATAGGTAAGTGTATTTCATTTGAAACAAAATCATCCTTGTTGGCAGCATCTGTCCAATCTTGTCCTATTGCATTATCAGAACCTATAAGTCGAATATTTTTTACACCAAGTTCATTATCTTCACCAGAATACCTTATCGTCCAAAAGAATTGTTGTGCAGTAGCCTCTACAACTATCGCTTCTGTTGGATGAGGGCCTGTAATTTTGAACCAATTTCTGATTCCTTCATACACTAATAGAATCATCACAATTGCAGGAATTACTGTCCAAATCAACTCCAATTTATTATTGTGAGAGTAATAGTATGACTTTCTCCCTTTCTCTTTCTTGTATTTGAAAGTAAAATAAAATAAGGCGATGTGAGTCATGACAAATACAGGAACAGTAACGACCAATGTCCATTGGAACATACTTCTCAACCAAGCACCATGCTCAGAAGATGGATAAGGTAGATAAGCGTCTCTGAACCAATATGCAGAATAAAATGAGCCTATCAAACCTGCAATTAAAAATAGCATGAATAAGGCAGCATTTATTTTATTAGACCCTTCCATTGCTTTTTCTTCATCCTTCAATATCGAAATAAATTCACTTGCTTTTGATATTTGAAAGAGAATGATAAGCACCAGAACTATTGTAAAAATACCTAAGGCTGTTGCAGACATAATATAAATAGTTAATCGTTTTTACTTTCTAAAATCTGTTGCGAATAAACACGAAGGTACAACAAATGTTCAAGTAAAAATGTGATAAAAATCACGGTAACCCTTTCATTTGTTGCGAAATATCAATATTGTTTAGCTAAAACGCAACTTTAAATAACAAACATTCAACAAAAAATTGCTCACTATGTATGGTGCAATACACTTTCTCTATAAAATGGATGTCCCTCTGCTTTTAGTGCAGCTTTTGATAGTGTAGTAAACACTACGTACAAAAATATTCCTGCAAAAAACAGTCCGATACCAATTTCTAATGCTCCAATCGACGCAGGAGCCATGTTGTTTTCTTTTAAAGCAGCAGGCATCATCATTTGGTAGAAATCCATCCAATGTCCAATAATAATTGCACATGCGAGGACTCTCATTACAGTATAAGTCCTTTTTGCTTTTCGTGTAATCAATATAAAGAAAGGTGCAATAAAATTCAAGGCAAAAGCAATATACATCGTCAAAGGATAATACTCTGCACGAAGTTTGAAATAACCTGTCTCTTCTGGAATATTAGCATACCAAATCAACATAAACTGTGAAAAGAACAAATATGCCCATGCAATACTGAAGGCAAACATAAATTTACCTATATCATGCAAGTGTTCATCTGTGACTTCTTTCAAGTAGCCTTGTTCCTTCAAGTACATAATCAACAGGGACAAGATAGCACAACTCGTTACGAAGGCGCTGATGAAGTTGTACCAACCCCACAAGGTACTGTACCAATGTGGTTGAACAGACATGGTATAATCCCATGATGCAGTTGAGCTTGAAATAGCAAATACAAACAAAAATCCAGCCGCATATACTTTACTCTTTTCGTATAAAGCAATACTCGGATTCAAATCATTTGCCAAAGAATTTTTTCTCAGTAACCAAGTAAACCCACACCATAAGCCCAAATAAGCCGCAGTCCTTATCCAAAAGAATGTAGTATTCAAATAGGGAGATTTTCCAGCCAATAAATCTAAGGGATCATGAGCTGCTGCGCCAGGCTGTGCCCAGTGATAAATAGATTGCATCCCCAATGCCAAAATAATCACAGTGAAAATAGCCCCTACATAAATGTAGTTTGCCATTGCTTCCGAAACTCTTCTCAATAGAATGTACCATCCTCCCCAGCCCACAGTATGGGCGGAAATGAAGAACATGGAGGTTAATGCAATCATCAAAAAGAATACGTTATTATACATGAAAGCAGTGGCAATCCTTGTAGGATTCTCCAAATTGGTAAATACCCCGAACAACATTAACAACAAGCCAATGCCAATGAGTATGAAACTATACTTCTTCTCCTTACTTGAAAAGGTAAAACTTTCCATGAAAATGATATTATTTAATTACTTTAAATTCTGTTCTTTATTCTCCGCCAGCCGCAGCATCTGTAGCAGTTGCATCTGTGGCAGCATCAGTAGTTTCACTAGCTGCTTCTTTTGTAGGAATAGGGCTATTACCCAGAGCTACTTTATAAGCATCATCTAAAGAAACCTTATAATCTTTTTCAATTTGCTTGGCTTGCATACTTTTGATGTAAGCAATCACATTCCATCTTTCTTCTTTGGTCAATTGAGAAGCATAAGAACCCATCAAGTTTTTACCATAATGTACAGAATGAAACATCTTTCCTTCTGGTAATACCAAAATATCTTCTCTAAAATAAGAAGGCGGAGGTGCAGGATAAGCACCATTCTTTACGATAGATCCGTCTGCTTTTCCACCTGCTCCGTGACAAACTGCACAGTTGATTTCGTAAGCCACTTTACCTTCCTTCAAGACAGTTTCACTACGTCTATCCAGAGGGCTGACCAATTCTTGTCCCGCACGCTCGTATCCCTCTGCCGTATTTTCGAAGTAATAAGGCACATATCCACGGGCAACTGTTCCTGCAACAGGCTTTAAGGCTGCTTGATTATTAGGAAACAATTGTACCGAATCTCCATCTATTATTACAGTACGTCCTTCGACATAAGGTTCGTAAGCCTTTGAATGTGTCATATCAGGCATATATTCTCTCCCCGTAAAGTCGCCGCTGGATTGACAAGCCCCCAAAAAATAGGCAGCAATGGAAGTTAATAGTATAATTAAAAAATCGCGTTTATGCATTATATCAGCTATTTTTTTAAATTTTCTTAATGGTGGTGCAAAAACTTTTCTTCTAAATGATGGAGGTCATCATGCTGCTTGAAAAGATTCGTATGTAATTCATTCTTCAAAGACACAGATCGCACTTCAATTGCCCCATAACTTTTCAACAATGAAGCAATTTGCTCTTTATCCTTATCCGTGTGATACTGTTTCATATCAAAAACCATTGCAAAACGATCATCCGTAGTTCTTGGATCCATCACCTCTACCTCTCTGAAAATAGACAGATGATTCCTCAAATAATAAATCACGACCATTCCAATAGCAGCAAATAGTACAGTCAATTCAAAGGTAATCGGCACCCAAGAAGGAGCAGAAAAGAAAGGCTTACCGCCTACAATGATAGGCCAATCTACTGCGGAAATAAAAGACATTCCTCCAATTGCAGTCAGCGTACCACAAGCGCCTATGATAAAGCCTGCTGTATGTAATCGGGTTTCTTGCAATCCCATTGCTTCATCCAATCCGTGAACAGGAAAAGGAGTAAACACTTCTCGCATTTGATAGCCCGCCTTTCGCATTTTTACAGTTGCTTTCACCAAAGGCTCTTCATCATCGAAAAAACCCACTAAATATTTATGTTCCATATTACTGAAATTTGATCTAAATTGTTTGATTGCTACATTGTTATGATTGTTGATTAAATCCACAACCAATAACAATTTAACCATTCAGCCATTCAACAATTACTTATCGTCTTTATCCATCGCACCAGCCAATGTACCCCCACCTACTCTACGTGCTTTTGCATCTTCTTCTGCAAATTTAGCAATGTACTGATCTCCAGAAGATTTGAGAATACTTTTCACCTCTGCAATCGCAATCACAGGTAAGGTTCGAGAAAATAGTAAAAACAAGGTCATAAAAATTCCCATCGTTCCCACAAAAATTCCTACTTCAATCCATGTTGGCGAATACATGTTCCAACTTGAAGGAATATAATCTCTATGCAAAGAAGTAACAATAATTACAAAACGCTCAAACCACATACCGATATTGATAATGATGGACATCACGAATGTGAACAAAATACTTCTACGCAATTTTCTGAACCAAAATAGTTGAGGCGAAATCACATTGCAAGTCATCATTGACCAGTAAGCCCACCAATAAGGCCCAAAAGCACGATTCACAAAGGCATATTGTTCATATACATTTCCTGAATACCAAGCCACAAAAAATTCTGTGGTATAAGCTACTCCTACAATCGACCCCGTCAGAATAATTACCTTATTCATAGATTCAATGTGAGCAAGCGTAATATAGTCTTCTAGATTCATCACCTTTCGAGCAATCAACATCAGCGTCAATACCATAGCAAAACCTGAAAAAATCGCACCAGCCACAAAGTAAGGAGGAAATATAGTTGTATGCCAACCTGGAATAACTGAGGTAGCAAAGTCAAAACTTACAATAGAGTGTACAGAAAGTACAAGTGGTGTAGCCAAACCTGCCAAAATCAAACTCAAAGATTCAAATCGTTGCCATTGCTTTGCAGTACCTGTCCAACCAAAACTCAACACCGAATAAATTCTTCGACGTAAGCCTTTTGAACGGTCTCTAATTGTTGCAATATCAGGTACTAAACCTGAATACCAGAACAACAAAGAAACAGTAAAATACGTACTAATCGCAAAAACGTCCCAGAGCAAAGGTGAGTTGAAATTCACCCAAAGAATACCCCGTGAGTTGGGATAAGGGAAAATGAAAAAAGCCAACCAAATACGTCCCATGTGAATACCTGGGAAAATAGCCGCACACATTACGGCAAAGATGGTCATTGCTTCTGCGGCTCGGTTTACTCCTGTACGCCATTTTTGACGAAACAACAGCAAGATAGCAGAAATCAGCGTTCCTGCGTGACCAATACCAATCCACCATACAAAGTTGGTGATATCCCAAGCCCATCCAATCGTTTTGTTCAAGCCCCAAGTACCTATGCCCATCCAAATTGTCCAAAGGATACAACAGATACCTATGAAAGCAATAATCCCTGAAATAGAGACAAGTATCAGCCAAGATAAACTAGGTCGTCCTTCCGTACCAGAAGCAATGTCCTCCGTAATATCATGGTAGGATTTGCTGCCCGTAATCAATGGCTCTCTTATCGGTGAACTATATTGCATAACTTCTCTGAGTTTGTTTTTTATTTAATTTTGGCGTTTAATCCAATACAACATTAACACTTTATCAAGAATGTCCGTCTTCGTGATGCTCTTCGGCATTAGCATGAGCTTCGGCAGGTTTGTTTCTAACCTTAGTCATGTATTTCACAGAAGATAATACGTGAATATCGTGTAATAAATCATAACTTCTATCATCTGCAAACATCTTACTGAGTGCAGAATCTTTGTCATTCATATCACCAAAGACAATCGCTTCGGCAGGACAAGAAGTTTGACAAGCGGTTTGAACTTCCCCATCCTTCAATTTGCGACCTGCTTTCTTCGCCTCCAATTTACCCGCTTGAATGTTTTGTACGCAGAAACTACATTTTTCCATTACTCCTCTCGAACGTACAGTCACATCTGGATTCAAAACCATTCTCGTCAAGTCGTCTGTCATTGACCAATCATCATTGTCAAAAATAGAATCTTTGTAGAAACTATCTGCACTTTGATAATCAAACCAATTGAAACGTCTTACTTTGAAGGGACAGTTGTTCGCACAGTATCTTGTTCCGATACAACGGTTATACGCCATCTGATTTAAACCTTCGCTGCTATGATTCGTTGCAGCTACTGGACAAACATTCTCACAAGGAGCATTGTCACAGTGTTGGCACATCATAGGCATGTAGGTAACTTCTGGGTTTTCATCATCTCCTGAGTAATAGCGGTCAATACGCATCCAGTGCATTTCATGCGCTCTGAATACTTCTGTACGACCTACTACAGGAACATTGTTTTCTACATTACAAGCTACAACACAAGCACCACAACCGATACAGCTATTCAAGTCAATAGCCATTCCCCAGTGATGTCCTCGTTTGTATTGATCGGTATGACTACCATAAACTGGGTCTTCACCATACAATGTAAAGAAATGTTCATCATGTCCCCCTTCTTCGCCATGTCCATCGTGTCCATGACCATCATCACTTCCATGAGCATCTTTTGCAGTACCACTGTGTCCGCCTTCTACTTTTGTTTTGTATTCGTCTAAAGACATTTCCACTACAATGCCTTCACGTTCATTACCCAATGCACCTGTATCGTCAATAGTGTGGTGAATTTGAGTTTGTGCCAAAGGATAACCTGATCCAACTTTCTCTAAAGTTACACCAGAAAGCACATTGTAGCCAAACGTTTCTCCGCCTGTTTCCATCATTGGGAAAACATTGACACCCGATTCTCCAAATTTTGAACCTGATTTGGTACGACCATAACCCAAAGCGATGGAAACAGTTCCTTTCTTTTGGCCAGGTTGGAAAATCAACGGCAACTCAACACTGTATCCGTCTTTGGTTACTTTGATAATGTCTTTTTCAATCCAGCCTTGGTCTTCGGCATAAGATTTCGATACTGCCAATACATTGTCCCAAGTAACTTTGGTAATGTTGTCAGGATTTTCTTGAAGATAAGGATTGTTGGCATATCTTCCATCTCCCATGTTGGTATTTTCGTACAATACCAATTCTATATCACCCCCTTGTGTTGCACCAATCGCTCTAATTGCATCGGATACATCTGAACCACTTGCTTCTAAAGTAGTTGTTTCTTCAGCAGCAACTTCATCGTGATTGTTGTGGTCTGTTTCTGCTTCGTGAACATGAGCTGGAATGGGAGGAATTGCAGCGACTACGGCTGTTTCTGTCTCCTCTTCTGAAGTGCTTGTGCTACTAGTAGCTGCGGTAGTATTGTACATACCACCAATTAGGTTTCCTTTCGTTTTTTCAGGATTGTTTACTTCAAAAATACCATCGTGAAGTGCTGCATCCCAAAACGCTTGGAAATTTTTAAATTTACTTTTTGCAAATAGATTGCTGCTCCAATGAGCTTTGATATAATCGTAATACGATGCCTGACTACCTGACCATCTCAACAGACTTTGCTGTGCTTGACGGGTATCAAATAAAGGAGAAATCGTCGGTTGTCCTAAACTGAAATAACCACCTTTGGGTTCTGCATCATTCCAAGACTCCAAATAATGACTATCAGGACATTTGTAAGTAATGAACTCTGATGTTTCATCTTCTCTTTCATTGAAGGAAACGGTCAAACCTACTTTTTGAAGTCCTGCGGTAAATTCTGCTGCTTTTGGATAGCTGTACGCTGGATTTACATTGTACAATATCACTGCGCCTACTTTCCCTGCGTTCATGTCAGCCACTAATTGCTGAACAGCTTTATCGTCACCACCTACATTGTAAGGTGCATCCAAGTCAATCGTACTGCCGTAATTACCCAACATTTCGTTGATAGCATTTACGACTTGCTGAACATTTGCATCATTAGAACCAGAAACGACCAAAGATTTACCTTGCGCTCCCTTCAATTCCAATGCTGCTTTTTTGATGGAATCGCTTGCGTCACCCGCATCTACGCTCCCTCCCTTCAGTGCATTGTAAAGTGCAACTACAGCTTTGCCTTCCTCAGAAGGTTTGATGGTCACACGTTTGTCTGCATTACTACCTGTTACAGACATATAAGACTCAAACTGCCAATGTTTTGACATTTTGGGGTGGTCTTTGCTGACCTTTCTATTTTGGATGTATTGTTTGGTAAATTCAGTTGGAGAAATCCAGGTATTGAGGAAATCTGCACCAAAGCTAACAATGACCTCTGCTTTACCAAAGTCGTAGGAAGGAATGACTTTTTTGCCGAAAGAACGCTGATTAGCAGTGCTGATACCCGAATTGGAAATCGGCTCATACACAACGTGATTGACATTGGAGTAAGCAGCTTTGAAATCTTCAATTGCCTTGCGGGTAGAGGGACTAATAATAGAATCGCTTAGGAGAACAATTTGTCCATTTGCATTGCGCAAAGCACTCATTATCTCCCTGTCCGCATCTTCCCAACTAATTTTTTCTGCTCCTTTTTTAGCATACCGCAATCTTGCACCATCATACAAACTCACCACAGATGCTTGCGCTCTTGCGGAAGTACCTCCTTGTGAAATACCAGAAAGTTTGTTTCCTTCAATTTTGATAGGGCGACCTTCACGTGTTTTTACCAAGATACTGCAATAATCCTTACCGTTCACATAACTAGATGCGTAATAAGTAGCAATACCAGGAATGATTTGTTCAGGCTTGTCTAAATAAGGAATGACCTTTTTGACAGGAATTTCACAACTTGCAGCTATTGTAGCAGCTACAGTACTGAATCCCATTATTTTGAGGAAATCTCTGCGACTGCCTTGCTGTTCTGAAACCACATTTTTGATTTCAGTTAACAATGGCAAATCTTCGGAAAATTCGCTACGTTTTTGTTTCAGAAATTTTGTGTCGTTCTGTAACTCTTCGTATCCTTTCCAGTACTTTGGTTGCTTCATACGATTATATTGTTCTAAATATTTCTTTTGTTCTTAATGTTAGTGTCTTTTGCCTTAGAAAATGAAAATCAGTTGTTTTTTTGATTTTCACTTCAATGGATTAATAGTGACACTTTTGACACTCTATTCCTCCAATATCTTGCACCGTCACCTGCTTCATTTCTCCAGATTTCATCTTCTCATGGTACTTTTCATAAATCTGATAGTAGTCATTTCCTTCAAAATTGACTGCTGTGTTTCTATGACAGTTCACACACCATCCCATACCCAAAGAAGAATATTGATACACTTTTTTCATTTCTTGAATCGGACCATGACAGGTTTGACATTCCAACTGCCCTGCATTGACGTGTTGAGCATGACTAAAGTAAACATGGTCGGGTAGGTTGTGAATACGAATCCACTCGATAGGTTTTTGTTCGTAGTCCTTTTTGTACTCCAATTTTTCAGGGTCCCAACCCACCGCATCGTATATTTTCGCAATCTCCTCTGTTCCATATTCAGGCCCTGCTTTGATAGCTTTGTGGCAATTCATACAAACATTTGCAGAAGGAATCACCGCTGATTTACCTTTTGCCGCACCTGAGTGACAGTATTGACATTGAATTTCATTGACTCCTGCATGTAGTTCGTGAGAGAACTGAATAGGCTGCGTCGGTTGGTAATTTTGTTGACGGCCCAAACGCTGTGCATTGTCCACCGTTTTGTAACCTACAAAAATCAACAATGCCAAAGATGCCAAGGCAATTACTTTCTTGCCCATGAATCGCTCACCAAAGCTCCATTTTTCGGGAACCAATAAGCCCATTTTCTCACGAACCAATTCTCCCAATGTACCTGTGATACGGGTTAAGATGAACATAATTGCCAATAGAATGACAGCAATGATTCCCAAGAACATGGCAATTTGTGAATTTCCGCCTTCACTTGGTACTTCACCAGGAATGGTATCAACAACAGGAGCTACTTCCGTTTCTACTTTGATGTACTGCAATACGGCATCAATATCTTCGTTAGAGATATTGAAAGAGGTCATGACAGAGCCATTGTATTCGTTGAAGATTTTCACCGCATCAGGATCGCCAGCTTTGACCATCCCCTGTGAATTCTTAATCCACGAATACAACCATTCTCGATCATACTTATCATAGACTCCCGCAAGTGCAGGGCCGATAAGTTTGTCGTGAACCTTATGACAACTCGTACAGTTCGCCTTGAAAGTAGTTTCCCCTTTTAGATAAACAGGGTCTTCACGTGGAGTTTGGGCGGAACTATCCGTGTGCAAAGCTAAGAATATCAGTAGAAAAAATAATAGTCCAATTACTTTGGACATTTTATTGTAAAATATCTTCATAAGTCAAAGATTAAAATGCTTCTGAAACTGTTGTCCAAGAGCCTTCATTTTTAGACTGCAAAGTTATGACACAAACTTTGAAAAGAATAGGAATTTTAACAGTTTTTTGCTATTTAGAACAACTCTAAATAAAGAGTGTAATTATTTGCGGGCTAAAACTTTAAGCACAAAATTATCTTTTGGCTCTAATTTTTTTATTGAAATATTAGATTTCTGTGGCATCAAATTTTGAAGAAAATCCATATCCGCTTTTGAATTTCATTTTATTTTCTCTCCAATTTGTTGAACTTTGTAGCTCTTCACCTAACATAAACTTAAACAAGTGAACAGTTTCTTTCAAAACCTTAAAAAACGTTGGCAAATAACAACTAATACCCAATTGTTGGTTATCATAACAGCTTTTGCGCTGACTGGTTCATCGTCGGTTTATGTTTCTGAAAAAATAAAATTGGGAGTAGCTCATTTGAGATGGTTCAATGACTTTTGGCTGACAATTATCAAATGGGTTTTCATCGTGACACCTGTGTATTTGGTTTTGTTGGTGGTCATTGGGACTTTATTGGGGCAAGGTACTTTTTTTATGGCTTTTGCAAAAAAGATGTTGAAGGGAATTGGAAGGGTCTTTGGTGTGAATGGAAAAACGGAGAGTTAGATTTTTGCTCACTTGGTTTTGGAGTTTGAACGCAGAGATGCTGAGACAGAGAGATTTTTCTCTATGAGTGGAAACTTTGCCAACAGTCGCAGACTTTGGCAACAGTTGGAATAAAAACCATGATTACAATTTCCTCCAAATATCCCATCACGCATTGAAGGAAAAATCCACAAATTCCTGCAAAACAAACCATTGCGATGCCGATTTATTCCACTCTTATTTTTCACCCTTCCATTGCCATTTATTTTTTTCTTAAACGCTCGCCCTCCATTTTAATCCAAAGGTATAGACAGCAAACGCAACAGCGTTCATTCACTTAACTTAAAAAACCTTTGAAGATGACAACATACAGAAAATTCAACTTATCCCTTTTCGCTTTGATCATTGCAGTGCTTGTTTCTTCTTGCACCAATTCCAAAAAAGCACTTTCTTCAGGTAACTACGATACAACTATCAGCCAAACGGTCAAAAAATTGCGAAATGGCAAAAATAAAGACAAGCAGATTGTACTGCTCGAAGAGGCCTACTTCAAAGCCAATCAGAGAGACTTCAACAACATTGCAGCATTGAAAATGGGTGGAAATCCCGATAAATGGCTCAAAATTTACTACACCTACAGCGATATCCAAAACCGAGAAAACTTGGTGCGTCCATTGATGCCGCTTTTTATCAAGTCTGAACATCGTCAAGCAAAAATCGTTTTCAGCAATTCTCAAGCAGATTTGGTGGCGGCAAAAGAAAAGGCTTCGGAGTACCTCTATACCATTGCAGTCCAAAATATAGAAAGTGGAAACAAGGGAAATGCCCGCATTGCTTTTGACCAATTGCAGGAATTGAAGTCTTTTTACCCCACTTTTAGAGATGTAGATGCACAAATACAAAGAGCTATCTCTGTGGGTACAAATAAGGTATTAATCCAAGCGGTGAATCATTCGGGTATGGTGATGCCTTTCCATTTTGAGCAAGAATTGATGAATCTACACACCAATAGCCTCAACGATCATTGGGTACAATATTATCCTGAACCTGTGAGAGGAATTGATTTTGACTACGATGTGGTGGTTAGAATTGAGCAAGTGGCACTTAGCCCTGAATCCATTCACGAAAAACAATTCCGTGAAACCAAGACGATAAAAGACGGTTGGGACTATGTGTTGGATGCGAAAGGAAATGTGAAAAAGGATAGCTTGGGCAACGATTTGAAAGTAGATAGATATGTGGACGTGTATTGTGATGTGATTGAGATTGAACAACACAAAACCGCTCGCATTGCAGGTACGGTTCAATACTTCAACCGTCAAACCAATCGCCTCATGGAACAGTTTCCAATTGCAGCCGATGCGGTTTTTGTGAACAACTATATCACCTTCAATGGCAACCGAAAAGCAATGAGCAGCCGAGTGGTAAACCTCTGCAACAACCGTTTGTTACCTTTTCCGAATGACATGGAAATGCTTTCAGAAGCCAACCTTCAATTGAAAGATATTGTGAGAGATGTTTTGCACAACCATAGAAGAGTTTTGGCGGCAGTGAATTAGTGATTGGATACTTAGTGACTTGTGATGGGTTGAATGGTGATGGGTTGAATGGTGATGGGTTGATTTAGAATCCATCACCATTTTATTATATTGCAAAAAAACTATTGCAGTGATTGGTGATTAATCTCCAAAAATATTAACTATCAGTTTTTTGTACAAAAGAAAGTTTCCACTTATTTGGTTTATGCTGTACTAGCATTTCGTCCGTCCACTACATTCAAATTTCGTCCACCGTTTTCCGTCTATCGTCCGTCGTTTTCCGTCCACCGTCCACCATCGAACAATCCTCTAATCCCCTCCTCACTCGCCTCACAAACGCCCCTTTCAGTAATCAAAGCCGTCACCAATCGAGCAGGAGTCACATCAAAAGCATAATTTGCAGCAGGGCTTTCAGGAGGAGTCAGTAAAACCTGTTTGACTTCTTCGCCCTCCAATCCTTGAATATGCGTCACCTCCTCCGCATTTCTTTCTTCAATCGGTATTTTCAATCCATCCATCAATTCCCAATCAATCGTAGTCGAAGGCAAGGCTACATAAAAGGGCACATTGTTGTCTTTTGCCGCCAAAGCTTTGAGGTAAGTACCAATTTTGTTCGCCACATCACCTGTATAGGTTGTTCGGTCGGTGCCAACAATGCACATATCCACCATGCCATGCTGCATCAAATGACCGCCCACATTGTCGACAATCACCGTATGTGGCACTCCATGATTCTGCAATTCCCAAGCCGTAAGACGTGCGCCTTGATTGCGGGGTCGGGTTTCATCTACCCATACGTGGACTTTGATGCCTTTTTCGTGGGCTTTATAAATTGGCGCTGTTGCGGTTCCCCAATCCACCGTAGCCAAC
This sequence comes from Chitinophagales bacterium, assembly GCA_041392475.1. Taxonomy (NCBI): domain Bacteria; kingdom Pseudomonadati; phylum Bacteroidota; class Chitinophagia; order Chitinophagales; species Chitinophagales bacterium. The sequence continues at coordinate 939,025 of JAWKLZ010000002.1, forward strand.
CATCCTGCATTGCAGTGGGTGAGAATATTGACCACTCCCCCACCCTCCCGCTCGCTGATGGCTTCAATAAGTTTCAATCCGTGGTTGCCAATATTTTCAGAAATCACCACATCCTCCTCACAAATATCCTTAGCAGTCTGCAAAGCAATTTGTACCTTTTCCTCGACCGTATTTCCTGCTGCAATGGCTTTTTGTTGGCGTTGAATAGCCCATTGAAGGTTAATAGCAGTCGGTCGAGTTGCCATCAATTCTTTTGCAGATTGCTGCATATAGACTTCAAAATCATTGCTTTCTTTTGCCTCCAAAGTAGCCAAATACATGCTATAAGCGGCGGTTGCTCCAATGAGCGGTGCACCTCTGACCCACATTTCTTTGATAGCAATTGTGCCTTCTTTTGAAGTACAAATGTCTTCAATCACAAAACGATGGGGTAAATGACGCTGGTCAATGATTTGAAAAACGGTGTCTTTTTCGGGGTGCAACCAGATGGTACGATGGGGTTTACCTTTGATATTCATGGTTTTGAGATATTAGAATGATTAGAGTTTTTTTGTAGTACTAGTTCAAAAAGAATCCAAAGTCTTTCAAACGATTCCTGAACTTCGATATGTTGGATTTCAGCACCAAAATTTGAAAGCCCTCCGCTTTTTGGATGTACTTCTTCAATATTGCATCTTGGGCAATCAGTTGAATCAACATTCTGTTTTGTGAAGGTATTTTGAAGACAACATATTCGGTACTCACATCTTCAAAAGGTTGAATGTTTCCAACCAATTCCTCAAAAAATGCTTTCCAGTTGGCGGGTAATTTGCTGGTAACCGTTTTCTTGAACAGTTCTATCTTGTTCTTCATTTCTTCTGCCGTACGACAATCCTTCAAAAACACAGTATAGTCTGTTTGGTAGCGATTTGGTCCAACTTTTTGGGTATAGTTTTGCAGCAGAATGTCGGCGGTAAGGTCTGTCTCATCTGAAAGAATCATCAAGGAATCTTCTGACAAAACCAAAGGGGTTTGCTGGGTATCCTCCGCTTGTTTATAAGTTCCGTAATCACTCATCACATAAGCCCCCAATTCGGTTAGCCGCACAAATTGAAGTCCATCGTAGGGCGAAAAATAGGTTTTGGCAACGTCGGAAGTATCTGGGACATTGTAAGCAATTTCGACCAAGCCAAATGCCGCAAACAAAAAGAAATTGGCTTTGAGTAAGGAGAGTGTAACAGCAGAGTAAAAAATATTTTTTGTTATTGGTTCTTTGTTATTGTACCGTGCCTCTTTTTTACTAAAGTAGAGTTTGTCGGAGGCAAGGATTTTGTTAATCGGTGTAATATCAAACATTCGGTATTTAGTAAAATCTTCGATGTTTTCAAACGCTACCCAATCACCTATTGGTAATTCTTTTAACAAGCGAACAAAATTATGTTCTACAGATTTCATCGCAGAATCTTCTATATAACCTGTCCCTTTGAGATTCGTTAACAACAAAGGAAGGCTGAAATATGCGTTTCTTTGGTACAAATTGAAGAGGTTTTTGATTAACTGTGGAAGATTCTTTTCGCCTAGCACCTTATCTCCCACCACCAACAAACCTGCAATTGCATTCGTACGCAGATTTTTCAATACTTTGTCTTTTGTGTCTTCAAAAAATTCTCTGAGATTTAGCGTACGCTGCATTTTACTCATTCCACTCAACATAGGACGCTGCTTGGTCGTCAGTTTGATATTGTCTTGGCCATAATAAGCCAACAGTCGAGGCAACTCCAAAAAAATATCCTTTTCGCCACTATATACTATATCCGTTGCAGTTGGCGTAATGGTATGTATATCAAAATTTTTAGGCTTAGGATAATAGGCCATTAATCGCTTTCTCAAGTTAACAGGCAATGAAATACTCTCAAATATACTACTCCAACGCTCATGGCTTACTGCAAAAAAATAGTACATCTTTTTCAACTCACGACTTTCGCCACCCCATGAATATTTTGGAGGTATCACCTCACACACTTCAATGCCAAACAAAGACTTAATTTCACTTTCTCCTAATTCCTCTCTCCACACCAATTCAGCCAAAATAGTGGCGATTTCTTTGGGAAGGGTTTTTCGGAAGGCATCAAACAAGGTACGGTTGATAAAAGGCACACAGCAAAGATCTACTAAGTCCGTTTTATTGATTCGTTTAGCCCCTGCGTTGAGATACAAGTAATTAGGGACTCCTTCCGACATACATAAAGCCCTGTTTTCCAAAAAAAAGTCATCTACAAAAGGTTTTAAGCCCCTTTCCAAATTGGTCTTATTATAACTTTGCTCAAAGGCGGTCACTAAATCTATCGGTATATTCATTGTTTACTGCTATTGTTTTCTTCAAGTCAACAAAAAACCAAACTCCTTCAATCGTTTTTCAAACTTCGCTAAGTTGGTTTTCTTTACAAAAATGTGAAATCTTTCTGCCTTCAGTACATATTCTTTCAACACACGATCGTGGGCAATCAGCTGAATCAATTCTTGGTTATTTGCAGGAATTTGTAACAATTCATACTGACTCGTTACTTTCGTAAAAGGGTTTACTTTCGCTATTAGTTTTTCAAAAAATAGCTCCCAATTACTCGGCATTTTATCCGTGACGGTTTGCTTAAACGAGTTGATTTTTTGTGTCAAATCTGATTGCGAAAAACAATCATTCAAAAATATAGCTTCATCTGTTTGGTAGCGATTTGAGCCGACTTTTTGGGTGAAATTTTGCAGTAAAATATCGGCGAAGACATCGGTTTCGTCCGACAAAATCATCAGTGAATCTTCTGACAGAATCAAAGGCGTTTGTTGGACTTCGATAGGTAGTTCATAGCTTCGTTTTTGCCCTGTGATGTATGCCCCCAATTCGGTCAACCTCACAAATTGAAGTTCATCGTAAGGAGAAAAAAATGTTTTGGTAATGTCGGAAGTATCGGGTTGATTGTAAGCAATTTCGACCAACCCAAAAGCGGCAAACAAAAAGAAATTGGCTTTGAGAAGCGGAATAGCAAGGGCTTTGTAAAATATATTTGCCCACACAAATTCCTTTTCAGTCTGTATATTGGTTTTTCTATTGAAGTACAAAGTTCGGTGAGCAGAATCAATAGGAACAGGTTCAATATCCCACATTCGATATTTTAATAAATCTCTGATGTTTTGGAAATCCACCCATTCCCCCAAAGACATCATTTTGAGCAGTTCAAAATACTTTTCCTCAACGGGCTCAATAGAGCGGTCAGCCCATGAACTTGTTCCCTTCAATAAAGTAAGCAATCGGGGCATACTCGCATAAAAATGTTTTTTGGAATAGGAGTTAAACATTTTTTTGAGGAATTGTACAGGATCTCTTTCATTCATCCATTTCTCGCTAATTACCAATAAACCCGCTATGGCATTGGTGCGTACATTCTGAAGATTTTTGTCTTTGGTATCTCCAAAAAACTCTTCTAAATTCAATGTTCGCTGCATTTTGTTGAGAGTACTTAGTGTAGGACGATTTTTGTTGGTCAGTTTGATGTTTCCTTGTCCATAATACGCCAACAATCGAGGCAATTCCCAAAAAATGTCTTTTTCAGCTGTATAAACAAAATCTGTTTTTTTGAGCTTAGCAGAGTTTAAGTTGTAATTTTTGGGTTTGGGATAATTGATCCTCAAATATTTCAGTACGACAGGCAGCAAAGTAAGCGTATAGACTTTTCCTTTATTTCCCTGCCATATATGCTTACTTTTTACCAAAAAGAATTTGAATTTCTCATTAACAGTTCTTTTAGGGCTTTCCCATGCATTTCTCGCAGGCACTTCGTCCACTACTTCAATCCCTAAATCTTCTCTAATTTCATCTTCGTGCAGCTGACCTTTCCAGACCAATTCATCCAGAATCGCCCTTGTCTCACTTGGAAGAAATTTTCGGAAAGCATCCACCAATTTTTCGCTCAAAAAAGGCGTACAGTACAACTTGACAGTATATTCTTTCCTTATCTGACTATCGTGAACCTTGGAATAAGTATAAGGGGAGAGTCCTTCCGAAACACACAGGTTTTCATGTGCTTTTAGAAAGTTGAGAAATAGCCCTTTCAGCTTTTTCTTCATTTCCTCTGCGGTATATGTCAAGTAAAACTCATTGTAAATATCCTGAGGTATGTTTAATACTTTATTCATGTTACTATCCCAAAATAAAATTAATATCCTCCTCCGAAAGCGATTTCATTGCACCCGCATCCGCCGAAATGATGTTGTCGAACAACTCCTTTTTCTTTTCCTGCAATTGCAGTATTTTCTCTTCAATGCTTCCCTGTGTAATCATTTTATAAGCCAAGACTTTACTCGTTTGCCCCATACGATGCGCTCGGTCAATTGCTTGAGTTTCAGCCGCACCGTTCCACCATGGATCAAAAATAAAAACAGTGTCCGCAGCCGTTAGGTTCAAGCCTGTTCCGCCCGTTTTTAACGTCATCAAAAACACGCTACAATTCGGGTCATTTTGGAAACGGTTCACCAAAGTCTGACGGTCACGAGTCGAACCCGTCATACTCACAAAGTCAATCCCCTCATTGTCCAACTGCTCACCAATCAATTCGATGGCCGCCAAAAAATTGACAAAAATCAACACCTTGTGTCCATTTGCAATAGCATCTAAGACCTGTTCTTGCAGCATTTCCCGTTTGGGCGACAAAATTTTCCCATCACTTTTGGCCTCTGGAATTGAAGCAATTTGACGCAATTCATTCAATGCTTGAAAAATGAAAAAACGGGTTTGCTGCAATCCCTTTTGAGCAATTTGACTTTGAATCGCATTTTGGTAAAACTGACGGCGCTGTTCGTACAGTTTTTTCTGCTTCTTCGACATTTCCACATACAAGGTCTGCTCAATTTTGTCGGGCAGTTCGGTCAATACATCTTTCTTTAATCGCCTCAAAACGAAAGGGTAAATCTTGCGTCTCAATTCTTGAATCACCTCTGGATTATTGTCTTTTTGGATGGGCGTAGCGTAGTTGTCGTTGAACATGCCGATTGTTCCAAACATAGAAGGATTCAGAAAACGAAACAGGGAGTACAGTTCTCCCAAATTGTTTTCTATCGGAGTACCACTCAATGCCATGCGGTGTTTGGCTTGCAAAAGCATAACCGCTTTGGTCGTTTGGGCCTGAATGTTCTTGATGTTTTGCGATTCGTCTAAAATCACGTACTGAAACTCCTCCTCCTTCAATGCCTCAATGTCGTTTCGAGCAATGGCATAGGTGGTGAAAATCAACTGATGCTTCAATGCCTCATTCCAGTTTCGCTGCTGTCCGTAGTAGGTGTGCATCGTCAGTTGAGGGGCAAATTTTTCGACTTCGTTTCTCCAATTGAAGAGCAAACTTCGAGGCATAATGATAAGCGAAGGCAGCGTTGTTTCAGGATAAATATTTGCCAATACTGCAATGGCTTGAAGGGTTTTACCCAATCCCATATCGTCTGCCAAACAGCCGCCCAATTTGTTTTCGTACAAGTAATTGAGCCATTTGAAGCCCTGTTTTTGGTATGGGCGAAGTTCAGCTTTAAGATCAGGTAATTGAGTGCGTTTTGAAGCAAGATTGTTGAAACCTTCAAAAATAGCTCGGGATTTTTTGAAGGTGCTTTGTGCCACTTTTTCATCAATCAATTCCTCCACAAATGGCAAATCGAAGAAAGACAATTCCACACCTTTTTTCTTTTTGCGGAAAATACGCTGCAGTTTTTTGATGTATTCCCCATTGACCACTGCATGAGTGCCATCACTCAGCAACACATATTTTTGTTTGTCGTATTGTGTAATGGCATCAAATAGGCTAATCAGTTCTCCTTCAAAATCCAGACTTGCATCTCCTTCCAAAAAGTCAATCCCATGATTCAGGCTCAGATTCAAAGTCGGTTGCATGGGCGCAATTTTGTACGATTTTAACTTTTCTGCTCCATATATATTGAAGTCTGCCAAAAGTTTGGGCAGTTCGTGGTAAAGAAATCCACTTGCCACGACCTTGGGAATAATGAATAAATTACCTTCTGATACAATCTGCGTCTCACTGCTTCCTTTGCCTTTTTTCTTTGGCAAATGGGTAGACAAAATTTTGTCAATGTTATTGATGAGTTCTTCCAGTGGTTGACGTTCAATGTAGCGAATATTGATAGTCCGTTCTAACTCATTGAGTTCGGCAATACGGTGGAGATCAAACTGCTGTAAAAATGCCACATCCATGTTCGGAAGTGTTTGTGTGACACGCATATACAAAGCTTCGTCCAAGTCGATTTTTTCAAAAATAAGGGCTGGCAAAGCTTCAATGGATTCAGTGCTGACCTTCGCTTGATAATCTTCAAACAGTACGTCCACATTGTCCATATTGGAGTAGAGTAGCGATAGGTATTTATTGATATCTTCAGCGGGAATTTCGGTTTCAAAATAACCCAATTGTCCAAAATTACGCCCCAACGACTTCACTTCAAAAAGCAAAGCCTCCGCCAGCGCCATTTCTTCAGTCAACATCTGAAATCCTTCAAAAATCTTTCCGCCTGCCGTCAAGACAATGTCGGTATCGTACCATTTTTCGACTTCCGATTTGAGTTTTGAATCAGGCTGTTTTTCAATACTTTGTATGCGAATATTAACCGATGCCTGTTCCGTTTGGAACTGAATTGGGCGTTTGCGGTGGTCTAAAAAATTATCGCAATTTTTGAGTTGCCAAAGCAAAAAATCATGTTCGGCAAGATATACTTTGTCAGAAGGTTTTTCCCAATCAATCACAAAAGCACTCTTCTCTTTGATGTTTTCGATGGATCTAAGAATACTTCGCACCGCACCACTATAGTTCAAATGGTTCACTGTTACCTCTTTGCCTATGTCATCGGTAACAGAAATGAACGCCCCAAATTCATCAAAATCCAATTGGAAAAAGATGTTTTTGGGTTTTTGGGTGCGAAAATCGAGTTGGTTTTGACGCTTGAAATGCTCGAATATGTTGGACATATCTTCTCTTTGTTTTTTGTAAAATTACAAAAAGTAAGAGAGTTTAGAACAAAAAATACACCATTATTGAAGAATGCTTTGGAGGATTGCAGAAATCCAGCCTTCAAAATTCCACTCCTTTTTGAGAGTTAGGCAAATTAAAAGCTCAAATTCAAATGCAATTAAATCATTGACAATGAATTGACTAAAATTCAAGAATGAGTAATTTAATATTTTAGTTTGCCTTATATGGCAATAAATACAACACTGCACAAATCATCATCAACAATCTCAAATTCAACAAGCTCCACTGCTCCAAATTTGGTACAGCTTGATTTTATTATGGAACAACAACTATTTTTTGGTGATAATAAGTTCCCTGAATGTTGAAACCAAACTATAGATTCCTACAGGAATATGTTTAAGTTGGCATTTTTATTTGGGTCATAACAATTGGATATTCAGTATTTAATTAGGATTTGCGTGTGCAAAAAGCCTGTCGTTCATTTTTTTAGTATGTATTAGCAATAAATCAAACAGATTCTATCAGTTCTTGTAAGAGGGTTCTTTCAATATTCAGGGCTTTGGTCTGAAATTGGAGCTTGTGAAAACTCCAATTTTTTAGTTTCCTTTTTCGATTACAGAACTTACGGTACAATTGGACACTAATGCCTTTTAGAAAAAACAATAATGCTTTTTTTAGAAACCCTTGTACATCACTCGAAATAGATAATTGTATTTTGAGTGTGTTTTTAATCAATCTAAAAAATTGTTCGATATATGTTCTTTGAAACCATCTACGTCTTAGTGTTTTGGCTTTCATTTCAGTATGTGTAGTATAAATTACACTCACTTTTTGACTTCCGTTGAGTCTAAAGAATAGAAGCGTAACCTCTTTTGCCTTTACTGCTATAGGAAGTGCCTTTACTGATTTGACTTATAAGGAAGGTCTAATATATAATAAGTCTATGACAGATATTGGAATAGAATTAGCTCTTTCTTATTTACCACAAGGAGTAAAAAATTTAAGTAACTCTTATACAAGTTCAATGAAACAATATTTAAGAGGAGCGATAGAACAATCATATGGGCGAATAAAAGAATTAAATTTTCAATTAGAATCAAATGTTATGGCAAGAAGGACTATATCTGCATTAGGCGATATTGTTGAAAACGCTTGGATTATGAACAGGCTTGGAGGCGTATATAAAACTAATGTAGAACTTATTTTTTAGTTGCTTGCCCCACAATCTCTCTAAAAGGCGGTTTGTTTTGAGGGAGGTTTTTATTTTCAATTTCTTAGCCCATCACTTGTTGCAAAAAGCAAATGTCGTATTAGTCAAGCCTTCAAAACTTTGATTGCAAATTCGCAACCTATTTGTCACAAAATCGTAATTTTAAAACTTTGCCATGAAAACTGTAAGACCATGAATCATTTCCATTGTGTGAATAGCCTATCACTTATCTTGTGGATAGCTGCCATTGTTTTTACCTCCCTTCCACTCAATGCCACAAATCCCATTGAAGTGATGCAGGAAACGGCCAAGAGTATCGACTTAGAGTTAGCTTATACCGCAGATGCTACATCCTACAGCGTTTTTACCAACGCCCTATTCACTCTCACCCTCACCAACAAAGGAATAGACAATGCCACAGGCATTACAGTTTATGCCCCGTTTTCCAATGGTCTGGCATTCACGAGTGCTACGGTTTCGCAAGGAGAGTATAGTGAGTGGTCGAGTATTTGGAATGTTAGTAATTTGGCAAGTGGTCAAAGTGTGACTTTAGAGTTGTCGCTTTTTGTCTTGGATGTGAGTGGTGATATTCGCCTATTTGCCCAAGTGCAATCAGCCAACGAAACAGATATTGACTCAACTCCCAACAACAATACTACGCAGACACCTGCTGAAGACGATGAAACAAGTTTGACGGCTACTCGATTGGGAGGCAATGGGGGTAACGGTAATCAAGAGGTGGATATCGAATTGACCATGACTACGAACCACACCGAAGTCAATGTTGGATTGCAGTTTTCATATATTCTCACTGCAATAAACAACGGACTGGCCAATGCAACAGGTGTAAAGATCAAACTTCCATTGCCCTCAGAAGTAACTTATGTGAGTAGCACAAATGACCAAACGACCTACAATCCTACTACTGGAGAATGGAACATTGGCAACATTGCTTCAAAGGTGACTCGCACATTGCTTGTCAATGTGGAAGTAAAGGTAGGGGGAACGATTTCTGCAACGGCAGAGGTAGTCGCAACCAATGAAAAAGATGTGGATTCTACACCGAATAATGGATTGTTGGACGAAGACGATACCTTTAGTGTGGAGGTCTTGGGTTTGCAGATAGATTTGGAATTGAACATGGCATTGCCTTTGGGTGCTTCCAATGTGGTTGAACAAGGAAGTGAGGTAACTTTTATCGTTTATGTAGAAAACAAGGGGCCAACAGTAGGTTATAACTCTAAAATCAGGGCCATCTTTCCAATAGGGTTTACCTATCTGCGCAATACTGTAACGATGGGCGAATATTTGGAGGATGTGGAAGTTTGGTACATTGGTGATATTCCTCCTTTTGAAACACAAGTTATGGAAATTACAGCTTCTGTGGATAGCCCGGGGCCTTTGACCTACACCTGCGAAGTGCGTACTTCCAATGTGCCAGATGTGGACTCTACGCCCAGCAATTTTGACCCAAACGAAGACGATATTGACAGCATCACCATTTATACGGATGTGGATACTGCCATTGATGAATTGTTGAATAAGGATGAAAATTTGAAAACCTTTGTTGCTTATCCTATTCCAAGTCATGATTTTGTGCGTCTATTGTTTGATTCAAAAGCTGAAAGCCGCCATCTTAGGTTGTATGATTTTAGTGGTCGTATGGTGTATCAACAAATGTTGGAAACCATTGCAGGAGAGAACAATGTTGAATTGGATTTAACTCCTTTCTCTACGGGTGTTTACTTTGTTTTGATGGAAACGGAGAAGGGTAATGTGAGAGCGAAAGTAGTGAAACGATAGGTTGAAGACAAAGGGAGAAAGAGGCATAGAGAGGTTTTGTTTTTCCTTCAATAACTCGTTTTCTCCAATTTCACCACACCCCGAAAAGTCCGATACACAAAGAAAGTATAAGACGCTATCAACGGTACTCCAATCGCTGCAAAAGTGAGCATGATTTTGAGGGTTTTGGTCGAAGAAGCAGCATCATAGATAGTGATGTGGTTTTGTGGGTCAATGGTCGAAAACAAAATGACAGGATACAATTCTATCGCTACAATGATGAACAACAAGCAAATAGCCAAAGCCGAAAACAAAAAAGCTTGGAAATATTTGCGTTTGGTCGTCAAGCGGGGAATGTTCGCAATGGACAAAATCGCCATCAAAGGAACAATGAAGAAAACGGGAGATTCTTTGAATCTATCAGATAAGTGTGGAAGGTAAATAAGTGTATAAAGCGTGGTAATGGCAAACAAAACCACAAAAGCAATGATTGCTTTCTTCAACAAAATGGTCAGTTTGGCGAACAGTCGTCCTTCGGTTTTCATGGTCAAATAAATCGCTCCGTGCATCATAAACAAAGCCAATGTCGTAGCTCCCACCAAAAGCGAAAACGGGTTCAAAACCTGCAACAACGACACACTCAGCTCTTTGTCTTCCATCAGTGGAAAACCCTGCAAGACATTTCCCAACACAATTCCCAACAGCAATGCCAGCATAATACTCGACACACTGTAGGTAATGTCCCACATTTTGCGCCACCAAAGCATTTCTTCTTTGCTGCGAAACTCTATCGAAATCGCCCGCAAAATAATGAACATCAAAAACAACATAAACGGAATATACATCCCCGACAACATTGTGGCATACACCACTGGAAACCCTGCAAACAGCGTTCCTCCTCCAATGACCAACCACACTTCATTGCCGTCCCAAACGGGTCCAATCGCATTGAGCGCAACCCGTCGACTTTGCTCTTTCTTAAAAAACAAATGCCACGCTCCAGCCCCAAAATCGAAGCCATCCAATACGGCATAGCCTGAAAAAACGGCTCCAACGACTAAAAACCACCATGTTGGGTAATCTATGTTTAAGAATGTTTCCATTTGATTGATTGTTGAATTCTACAATTGGATAATTGTGAAATTAAAAGATTGTAAGTTCAGTATTTACCATTATACCCTTTTGCAATCACACCACATTTATCACCATCTCCTGTTTTTCGTCTTTTATCTCAGGTCATTGCCTCCATCATTTCCTGCTGCCTCGGTCTATCCTCCGTATCATCCTCATCATAAGGCCCATTCTGAATTTTCTTGTTCAGCAAATACACAAACAGCACAAACAACAGCGTATAAATAAGCGCAAACATAATTAACGAAAAAAGTACTTGATTGGCAGTCACCGCCTTAGAAAGTGCATCAGAAGTCCGCAACAAACCATATACGACCCACGGTTGTCGCCCCATTTCTGCTGCATACCAACCAAACTGATTTGCCAATTGCGGCAAAATCGCTGCAAAAACAAAGATCCACAACAGCCATTTCGAGTCAAATAAAGTACCTCTCCACCATTTCCAACACCCTATCAAAGACAATAGAATCAACGCCATACCGATGGCCACCATTAAATGGTAAAACTGAAAAATAGCATTGACCGCCGAAGGCCTATCCTCTTCAGGAAAAGCATTCAAACCAATTACGGGCGTTGTAAAATCTTGGTGCAACAAAAAACTCAAACCATTCGGGATTTTGATCCCCGTCACCGTCTGAGATTCCTTGTCCACCCAACCCACCAAATACATATCGGCCACTGCAAGGCTGTCAAAATGCCCTTCAAAAGCAGCTAATTTCGCAGGTTGATTGTGGGCAACCCCGTCTGCTGAGTGATGACCAATCAACAATTGGGAAAGCGAAAAAATAGTCGCTACTACCAACGCAATTTTGAAAGCTTTCTTGGAAATCTCCACATATCTGCCCTTCAACAAATAATAAGCATGAACGCTCAGCACCAAAAATGCACCCGACAAAAACGCTCCCATCCAAACGTGTAAGAGCCTGTCCACACTCGAAGGATTGAAGACCATCGCCCAAAAGTCGACAATTTCTGCCCTGACATTCAGCCCTTCTCCAACAAGATGATAACCCGTAGGTGTTTGCTGCCAACTATTTGCGACCACAATCCACACTGCCGAAAACATACTGCCCAACAATACGCCAACCGTTGAAATGAAATGTACCACAGGAGATACCCGATTCCAGCCAAACAACAAAATACCCAAAAATCCACTCTCCAAAGCAAAAGCAAAAATCCCCTCTGCCGCCAATGCACTACCAAACACATCGCCCACAAACTTGGAATAAGTCGCCCAATTCGTGCCAAACTCAAATTCCATGACGATGCCCGTCGCTACGCCAATGCCAAAGGTCAAGGCAAATATTTTAGTCCAAAAATGAGCTAAATGTTCATACTCTTTGTTCTTGGTTTTGAGGTACAAACCTTCAAAAATGACCATCAAAACGCCCAATCCAATGCTGAGAGGAGGGTAGATATAGTGAAAGGCAATGGTGAAGGCAAATTGTAATCGAGATAGTATTTCAACATCCATAAAATTTAGTTTTAATGCGTCAAAACTTGTGCTGCGAATATAGCATACAAAATTGTTATTGAAAGTATCAAAGGTTACTTTCCTAACTCCAACTTACATACATTTGCTATAACTTTAAGAATTTTAGACTTTGGACGACTCAATTAATCGAGTAATACTTCTCCGCCAACGGATCCACCATATTCCACCTTCCAATAACAGGATCATACCACCTCGCACCATAGTCATACCAATTCAGCCCCAATTCTCGGTTGAACTCCTTGCCGTTGTAACGTTTGAGGTCGTGTGTGTATTGTCGGTATTCGATGAACTCGGGGTTGTTTTGGGCAGCATAGACATAGTTGTTGTAGGCGTGCGGTACAGAACTGTGGGTCATAGAGGCGGCTTACAACTTTCAATTTTTAATCTTCGCTTGAATCAATATATAGAGTATTGATAATAAAAATATTATTTTTCTCTATAGTGGACTTAATCGTTAGTGTTCTAATTGGTGCGCTTACCCCTCTATTATCTTCTAATCCAGACATTAAGGTAGAAAGTTCATCAATTTCATTAACCTTTTTACTATTGTCTGGATACAACACTATTTTGAAGTAATCATTATCACAAGATACCTCATAAGTTATTATAGATCGAAACTTATAGAATTCAATTATTTCCAACTTGTTTTTGCAGTCAGAAAAAATACTATCTACTATATTTAAGGCATAGTTTCTCCTATTAAGAAAGTTCCAGATAGTGGCTATATCATTATTAAAAATTTTTGAACTATTTGGATAAGAAAATGTTGAAACCTTGCTAAGTGGAGGTGGCTGTTTAAGCTGGTTATAATTAGTAGTATCAATTCTAAAAGAATTGATTAGCTTATTAACAGTTAGTTGATTCCACTTAGAAATATTTAACGTATTTAAATCAATTGTAGAATTAATATTTTTTACATTACAGCAAGTAAATAGTATAAAAAATACTATGAAAATACACATTTTTATATAAGTAAACTTATTCATAGGCTCTCTGATTGTTAATATTCGAACTTTTAATGTCACTACTTAAGTTTCGCACCTTTTGACAAGAGATAACTTGTTTGCTTTGAATAATTTTTATAGTTGTATTAAAATAATGTTTTCATGTTTTTTAATTTAAAAATTTGATTATCAATTAATTAGACTTATTTTTCCATTTTAGGCATAAAAAAAGGATTTTTTTATAAAAATAAGATTATAGAAGACTTACGGAGCAATTAATTCAGGTTTAGTTCATTTATTGGGTAATATATTGAGTTTTTTTCTGAAATTTCGTTGCTAAGAAAATATCAATGCTTTGAAAATCAAAGGTTTAATAATGGCATTTTATTCATTGTATTGTAAATAAGGACTGTTTTGAAAATGGAAAATCGCTTATTGATAATTGGTTGTCAGTTATTTAAAGCGATTAATCTTGTTGTTTTTTAATAAATTTGCCTTCATTTCCAAGGATTTAGGGGGTGCGAAACTTAAGTCACTACCACTCATAAACTCTCTGATTGCCAATTTCTTTAATTTTTCTACCACTTCTCCAATATGTCTTTGGATTTTTTCGATTGTACTGTCTGACTTTAGATAGATATTCTGCCCTTTCGTCTTTTGTACATTGACCTTGTTTTACAGGAGCATATTTTCCTGTTTTTTTCTTAGGATAGTATCCTGTATATTTCTCATTATTACCAAGTTCCTTCCCATAAAAATCATGACCTGAATAGCTTTTTCTTTCACTTATCCCTAGTTCCTTTCTAATAGAATTTTCAATTTCTAAAGCTGGAACTTCTTCAGGACTTACACCCACAATTGAGTCTCCATCTTTACTCTTCGAAAGTCCACCTTCTATTTCCATATTAAAATGACTAAGTTCATGTCCCAAGTCTGCTTCTATACTACCAGCTGCACCATCTTTAGATTCAGCCATCTCCTCAAAATTTATTGCTAAAGTTGAGTATGCTTCCTTACCGGATGTTTTATCTCCATTACCACCCCACCTGACCACACTAGCGTCACCAGCAAAAATTACAAGGGTCTTTTCACTTTCGACAGCTTTCTTTAGTTGTTCAAAACCTGTTTCGTTATTCATTGCCAATGAAACCATATGCTTCCAAACCTTTGATTGAAAATCAGAATTTCCAGCAATAACAATTTTTCGCCCATCAGGATCAATAAAAGAAAGTGGATTATTATACACATAATTAAACGGACTCCACCCATAAAACTTCTCCGCCAACGGATCCACCGCATTCCACCTCCCAATAACAGGGTCATACCACCTCGCCCCATAATCGTACCAATTCAGCCCCAATTCCCGATTGAACTCCTTGCCATTGTAACGTTTGAGGTCGTGTGTGTATTGCAGTTGTTCGATGAAGGTTGTGTAGCCTGTATTTGGGTCTTCTGGATAAAGGTAGCCATTGTTGCTAAAAATCACACCGCCAGGAGGGTCGTAGAGTTTGGAGAGGCCGTCTATTTGGTGTCCGAATGGGTAATAATGAGATTCCTGTAGGATGTCGGGCAGCCCGTCGTTGTCGTAGTCTTTGGTGAAATAGACTCTGCCGTTGCCGAGATGATCGGCAATCGTATATTGATAGGTCGGTTCCCAAGGAGTTTGACTGCCTCCATTTGTAGCATCTACTCTACGCCACTCTATGCTTCCTTCTTCGTGATAGAAACGGTGCGCTCGGCTTTTGGGCGCACCGTTTGCATCGGTCTCGGGATAGTAGCGGCGATAGACAAAGTCGAGTAGGTAGTCTTGCTGACCGACCAAATCATTGCCCACACACTCAGGAGAATTGGTGGGAATAAAACCTGTGTCATAGACTCTTTTTTGGAGTTTTCTGCCGAGGGCATCGTAGGTGAGTTGAATAGAGCCTTCATCGGTGGAAATGTTTTGGGGTTGGTCTAAAAAACTGTACTCATTGAAGGACAAACCTTTGCCCGAATCTCCAGTAAGGTTTCCATTGGAGTAGCTGTAATTTGCCACCCCATTCTTAGCATTGAAGTCATTGCCAAACTCGATATTCGGAACGGCATCGGTGACTTGTTGAAGGGTGTTGTTTCCTGTATTGTAGGTATAGGTCAGGTCGTCCATTAGTCCATAATTGACCGCATAGACCATTTTGGGTTCACAAGATTCTCCTGCCCCATCAATTGAGATGGCTACGCAACTTGCCGAAGCTCTCGAAGTATCTTTAGATTATTTGGTAGGCTCTACCGATGTACTTCTTGAAAAAACGATTGTAAACCGTGTTCTTGACATACAAAAACTAAAAGAGAGCGAAAAACAACACGTTTTCGCTCTCCTTGATGCTTTTATTAAACAAACTAAGTTTCAGAGTATTATGTAATAAAAAAGCCCAAGCGGTACGTCTGGGCTTTTGTTACTCTTTATACTATTTTTTCCATATTTCCCCTTGCCACAATATCTGATTTTTGCCTTTGATATAAATCAATTCCTGATTATAAGGCTCAAACTCAAAAAAGCATCTGTCAAAATTGGGCAAGCTAATAGTCAAAAAGTTAAACTTTTCGGTGTCTATTGACTCCTCAAAAATTTTAAATAATATCCTGCTTCTGTAAAGTTCCGTTCCTGACACATCAGCATTCAGGCTAAAACTGATTTGGTTTGTAGCGGTTCTTCTATCCCACAAGTGCTTTGATTTAGGCAATACGATATCTGTCTTGTTTGTTGTAATGGACTTACTGTTATTGTGGTTAAATGTAAAGCCCAATTTTACAGGGTGAAAATCAGTAGGAAAAACCACTTGGATATACAAACTGTCCTGAGAAAATTTGTTCTCTTTTTCAATCTCATATTCAAAGCCCTTTTGCTCTGCATAATAATCTTCGCTTGTAATCTCTATAACATTATCTGCTATACCAGACCATTTCCCCTTTGATACATAATCACACTGTTCTATTACAGGAGTAAATAATATTTCAGTGTTCCATAATATATAGGTTCCATCAGACTTTAATTCTAACTTCTCAGAGCTTTCTTGTCGCTCATATACACCTGACATATCTTGAACTTTCAATTTTTGACCTTTTGTTGAAATGCAGCCCACAAGTTGAAACGCTACTATCAATATAAATAACAACTTTCTCATTTCTTCTTATCTTTTAGCTTTTCGTAAACAGTTCTACCATCTGAGGTCTTTATGTTCATTAATGTTGTGCCATTAATGTCTTTCAATGAACTGGCTCCTGCAGGATATGAACCGTCAAAAGAAAATTGTGTCTGATAGGCATTTACTTCGTTATTTCTTGCTCCCTCTAAAGTAGTGGCAGCATTTAATAATTTACCATCTTTATTAAATTTAACTCCACCAGCTTCAATAGACTGTCCTACGTGTCGGATTTCGTGAATATGAAGACCTGTGTTGCTACCTTCAATTTTGATAACTCCATCAGCTCCTTTAACAACTCCGTGAGTGCCATCACTCGCACTTGGGCTTCCAAGTTTATAAGTTTCGGTAGCATTTCCAATCGCTTCAACGTCTGCAAGTGATTGATTCAACATTTCAACTTTTTGACTATTATCCGCAAGTTTACCTTCAAGCTTCGCTAACTTCTTATCACTTAATCCTCCTTTATCAATTTGAGCCTGAATTTTCGTGCTATTCTTATCTATGCTCTCTATCCTGCTATTAATGGATTTATTTAGCCTTTCTGCTTGCTTGGGGTCTTCCCAAATCATTCCAGTTGGGTCAACATACCTTATTGGGTTGTTGTTTACAAAGGTATAGGGAGATGTTCCGATTTGTTTCGGGTGGTCGGCTAATGGGTCAACAGCATTCCACCTCCCAATCACCGCATCATACCACCTCGCCCCATAGTCATACCAATTCAGCCCCAACTCCCGATTGAACTCCTTGCCATTGTAACGTTTGAGGTCGTGTGTGTATTGCAGTTGTTCGATGAAGGTTGTGTAGCCTGTATTTGGGTCTTGTGGATATAGGTAGCCATTGTTGCTAAAAATCACACCGCCAGGAGGGTCGTAGAGTTTGGAGGGAAAGCATTGAACAAGAAGGTTTAATAAAAAAGAAGCTCACTTGACGTAAAGAAAACTGTACGGTTAGTATGCTGCGCTGTACAAGTTTCTTTTCAATTATTGTTCCTGTTCAAAGCTAATAGTCTCGGGGTAGTGCCAACGGTAGAGTAGTGCCAACGGTAGAGGTAGTCCAATAGGTAGTTTTGTTGGTTCATCAGGGCTTCGGTGGCACAACTGTTGGGGAAGTTGTCGGAATTGAAGCCTTTCCGAAAGAATCGGAATCTTCGATAGGCATAGACTCGTTTTTGGAGTTTGTTGCTGAGGGCATCATAAGTCAATTCTATTCGCCCCTCATTGGTGCTGATGATTTCGGGATGCTCCAAAAAGTTGTATTTGTTGATGGTCATTCCCTTGCCTGTGTCTTCCGTTAGGCTGCCTTTTTGGTAGCTGTAGCTGCCGAATTATTGCTGTCTCTATTGAATTTGTTGTCGTTTGATTCCAACTGGTTAAAACAATCTTGCTAAGGGAATCAAATTATCCAGTATCAGATACTCATTTTTTATTTAAAATCTATAAATATACCCTTCTCTTTCAACTGATAATTCAAATTTCTCACATCTTTAAGGTTTTCGTTTATATGTTCAATGTAAAAATTATATGTTTTATCTGATAATACTCCCTTTTTTCTTAGATTAGCAAGATCCAATAAATTCTCCTTTGTCTTTTTATAGAGAAGCCTAATTTTAACTACTTCATCCTTACAAACTATTTCACTGCCTGCTTCGATATGAGATAAACAGTTTGAATAGTTTGACTTAATCAACTGTGTATCAGATATTATGTTTCCCGCTAATTGTTTACCCTTATCCTGATTAACAAAATTCTGACATGAAACTAAAAATATCATAATCAAATAACAATAAATAACACTGCCAAAAGTAGAAAACCTAAAGCTGCATTTTGTGTAATATCCTGTTTTAAACATTCTTCAAAAGTTTTTTTAGAGCCAAAAGCCTTTAAAATCATCCAGCGTACTAAAGCTCCTGGATAACTAAATAAGTAAGTAACAATTAATTCGAATATAAATTCCATATTTTTTATGAGTTTTTACATGAATGCAAGCATTATTCAACTTCAAGAAGTTTTTCGGTAGCTTTATTAATTGCACTTTTTGTAGCCATAGTTGCCCCTCTTTCAACTAAAGTCTCTTTAGGTCCTCCAGCTATAGTCGTTAAAACCTTTACCGTGTTTTTCATGAACTCCTTACTTCTTTCCTCACTACCTCCCATAGTTCCCATAGGTCCCTGTGGTATAAGATTCCAGTCTTCGTCCAGAGTATATGTGTTTGGCAGAATGTTATTTTCACGATTATAAGCATAACCTTCGTGAACTCCCTCCTTGATTACAATTTTTGTTTGATTGATCATTGGAAAAATGACTGCTGATCCTACATCAACAAATGCACCTATAGTTTCATTTGCCATTTCTTCTACAAACTGGCCTATTTGTGTTTCTCTAGCAGCACGAAAGGTTTCAACAGTTTTATCTGCTATGGTAGGAACAAGATCATTTACAATATAAGTTGCTGCCTCCCCTATTTTTTGGAATAAATAGGGGGGAGTTCCTGATCCCCCATTAGGACTCCTCCCATCAGGATCCACCAACCTCAAAGGATTGTTCAACACATAATTAAACGGACTCCACCCATAAAATTTCTCCGCCAACGGATCCACCGCATTCCACCTCCCAATAACAGGGTCATACCACCTCGCCCCATAGTCATACCAATTCAGCCCCAATTCCCGATTGAACTCCTTGCCGTTGTAACGTTTGAGGTCGTGTGTGTATTGTCGGTATTCGATGTAGGTAGGGTTGTTTTCTTCGGTATAGACATAGCCATTGGAAGCATAAGGTACGCCACCAGGTGGGTCGTAGAGTTTGGAGAGGCCTTCGATTTGTGCGCCGAAGGGGTAGTAGTGAGACTCTTGAAGCACATCGAGCAAGCCATCATTGTCGTAGTCTTTGGTGAAATAGACTCTGCCGTTGCCTAGATGATCACGTATGGTGTATTGGAAACAAGTCTCATAAGGGGCATTTGTTGTTCCTTCACTAATTCTCCTCCACTCAATACTTCCTTCTTCGTGATAGAAACGGTGGACTCGAAATTTGGGTTCGCTGCTATTGGGTTTGGTTTCGGGATAGTGCCAACGGTAGAGGTAGTCCAATAGGTAGTCTTGTTGTTTCATCAAGGCTTCTGCTACGCACTCATTAAATGGCCCATTGTCGGGATTGAAGCCTTCGGCATAGATTCGTTTTTGGAGTTTGTTGCCGAGGGCATCGTAGGTGAGTTCGATGCGCCCATCGTCGGTAGTGATGTTTTGGGGTTGTTCCAAGAAATTGTATTGGTCAATTCCCATGCCTTTGCCCGAATCTCCTGTGAGGTTGCCATTGGAGTAGCTGTAATTTGCCACCCCATTCTTAGCATTGAAGTCATTGCCAAACTCGATATTCGGAACGGCATCGGTGACGCTTTGAAGGATATATATGTATAGCTACATTGCTGTTATAATGAACTCATGCTATAATAGACCTATTAGAGTTTGCACACTAAAAACCATAATCCTCAATTTCTTCTTTTAAAGACTCTATCCTCTCCTTTTCAAAGTCTTCCTCTTTTGGAATTTCGTAATTATTTAGCTCTATCCATTCTAAAAAATCAGTAGGGATACTTAGGTTATAATTTTCTAAATAATAAATGTACTCTGTCGTCCAATACCATTTTCCGTCAGTATAAGTATATGGAGTGCCAATTACTTCTTCTGTTAAAAGGCATATAAATAACGACCTAGCTTTAAACAGCCAAATGCCCGACTTAAGGTAAGCTATTATCTTTGGATGGATTTTCTCATCCTGCTCACCTTTTTTCGTCAAAACTCCATTTTCAAATATAGAGGGTAAATTGTCTCCTCTAAAATAAAATTCTTTCCAAAATCCTAATGCATTCATTTTTTATTTAAACTTTTTGATATTCACTACCCTTGCTTTTCTCCCACATACTGAAACCCCAACAACAACATCGTACTCAACAACAACAGCCCACAAGCCTGATGCGCCACACCCAAAACCACAGGAACACTGCCCAGAGAATTGAGCAAAGTGAAAATGCCAAGTAAAACTTGTGTTACCAACACAAAAGGCAAAGCCAAATTCACCTGACGGAAAAAAGGATGGTTTGCGCCCAATCGTTTGGCAAAATGTCCATAGGTGAGAATCAACACCACCAAAAGATAGGCAATGCTGCGGTGCGTGAATTGAATCGTTGGGATGTGTTCGGTGAAATTGATCCAAAACGGCTTCATCTCAAACAGGTTGTACGGAATATATGCCCCATTCATATCGGGGAAAGTCGGATAGTGAGAAGCAGCTTTCAGTCCAGACATAAAACCCCCAAACATGATTTGCACGACCAACATAGCCACCAATATCCATGCAAAACGCCGCATTTTAGGGTCATAGATTTTGGATTCAGGAGGGACTACCAAATCCGACACATACCACAGAATGTAGGCAAACAGAAAAATTGCCAAGAGCAGGTGTGCCGTCAAGCGGTAATGACTCACCTCTGGCCTATCCACCAGTCCACTTTTCACCATGAACCAGCCCAACAAACCCTGTGCAATGTACAGCACCAATAGCAGCGAAAACCGAGCAATGTGTTTTTTGTCCAGTTTCTTCTTCCACAAAAAATACATGAAAATGCCGAACAAAAACACAAAACCCCATCTGCCCCAAACCCGATGCAGCCATTCCCAAAAGAAAATATTTTTGAACTCCGAAAGGCTCATTCCTTTGTTAATTTCCTTGTATTCAGGAGTTTGTTGGTAATTCTCAAATTCCATTTCCCATGCCTCTTGCGTCAAAGGCGGAATGCTGCCCGTCACCACCTTCCAATCGGTCATCGAAAGGCCCGATTCGGTCAACCTTGTAATCCCTCCAACGATTACCTGAAAATAAATAATCACCAAAGACACCACGAGTAATTTCACCAAAAGGTTTTTATCTGTTGTGTTCATTCTATTGAATATTTAAAATATTGGATTGCTGCTTTTCTGCAAAGGTACAACACAAAACAAGGAAGGCGGTTGAAGGAAAGGAAAAGAAAAAAGGTCAGCGTTGAAATAATTTCAATGCTGACCTTTTCATTTTTGTCACCGCAAAAAAAACAAGCTTATTTTTTGCACAAAAAACTGACAATTAATAGTTTTGAAAACCAATCACCAGTCACTAATTTACCAATCACTATATTAATCTCTTGCATTCATAAAAATCATAATGAAATACAACAACTGTCCCAAAGAAGCAAGTGCTGCAACAAAGTAAGTCATAGCAGCCCACCACAAAGCATTCTTAGCTTTTTCGTGCTGCATACTTGTAGCGACTCCCGAACTGTTGAGCCACGCCAATGCACGGTTACTTGCGTCAAATTCAACAGGTAAGGTGACAATGCTGAACAAAGTAGTGAAAGCGAACATCATTATACCAATAAGCAACAGCCAAGATTGCCCCATTGACATCAAAAAAATACCCGCCAACAACACCCATTGCATCCAGTTGGCACTAATCTGTACTATGGGTACCAATTGTGACCTTAAGGTAAGCCAAGTATAAGAATGAGCGTGCTGAACGGCGTGTCCACATTCATGCGCTGCAACGGCTGCTGCAGCTACATTGCGTTGATGGTAAACCACTTCGCTGAGATTCACCGTTTTATTTGCAGGATTGTAGTGATCGGTCAACTGACCACCCACCGAAATCACTTGCACATCGTAAATGCCATTGTCTTGCAGCATTTTTTCGGCTACTTCCTTTCCACTCATTGCCATAGGAATTTCCGAATATTCCTTAAAACGCCTTTTGAGCATACTGCCAACAAACATACTTGCCCCCATTGCAATGAAGGTGATAAGCATATAAATCGGATCAAATACCATATTATTTTGAAATTTAGTTGAAGTTTAAAAAAATAGTTGAATTCTACCTCTTTCAACACAAAATTTCTGCAATTTGTTCCCTTGCCTATTTTTTAATGTAAACCAACGGAATAGACTCTATTTTGTGCAAAAATGGAGCAGAATCTTCAACAAATTTTTGACTCATCTTTGCTTACATCGTCACCCACTTCTGCTCACTTTTACTCGATTCGACTACTTTTTCGATAAACAACATTCCCCTCACTCCATCTTTGACCGTTGGAAAATCTTGGTACAATTCATCGGGCGTTTCCCCCTTCAATCTCGCCTGAATACACTTTGCAACATTGCGGTAAATATTGGCGAAAGCTTCCAAATAACCTTCGGGATGTCCTGCGGGAATGCGGGTATGCGCTGCCGATGCAGCCGAAACATAACCATTACCTGTTTTGAAAACTTGCTTTGGGGCATCCAACCATTTCACTGTCAGCGTATTTGGTTCAGATTGCAGCCACTCCAGACCGCCTTTTTCGCCATAAACCCGAATCTTCAATTCGTTTTCCTCTCCCGCTGCAATTTGACTCGCAAAAATAATTCCCTTTGCGCCATTGTCGAATCGAACCAATACATTGCCGTCATCATCCAACAGCCTTCCTTCTACAAAAATGCTCAAATCAGCGCACAATTCGGTGATTTGCAGCCCAGTGATATACTCCGCCAAGTTTTCAGCATGACTACCAATATCTCCAAAACAACCACTTGCTCCCGAACGAGTAGGATCTGTTCGCCAAGCAGCTTGTTTTTGGTCACTTCCTTCTAGAAAGGTACTCAACCAACCCTGTGGATATTCTGCCACCACTTTTCGGATTTTTCCAAGCGCACCACTTTTCACCAATTCCCTCGCTTGTTTCACCATCGGATAGCCCGTATAGTTGTGGGTCAAGGCAAAAATAAGGCCTGTCTCACCCACCAACCTCTCCAAATCTCTCGCTTCTTCCAAGTTGAACGCCAAAGGCTTGTCGCACACCACATGAAAGCCATTTTCCAAAGCCATTTTTGCAGGAGCATAATGAACGTGATTCGGTGTGACGATAGACACAAAATCCATTCGTTCACCTTCGGGTAGTTGCTTTTCCTTCAAAATCATCTCTTCAAAATTGGCATATACCCTGTCTGGAGATAAGTAGAATTCTTCTCCCGACTGCTTTGACTTCTCGGCACTGCTGCTAAATGCACCACAGATCAATTCTATCTGTCCATCTATTCTGGAAGCCATTCGGTGTACTTCTCCAATGAAAGCACCGATTCCGCCACCTACCATCCCCATGCGTATTTTTCGGTTCATGTTTTTTTGTGTTAAGGTGTTAATGTCTTTTTTTGTGTTTGTTGAGCGATAGCGAAATCCCGACTTTTCATCGGGGAGGGTTTGTGTTTTTTATTTTGTCATTCCCATGGAATCTTGTTGAAGAAAACGAAGCAATTGAATCCATAAAACAACCTTTATTATCTTCATCCGTCCATCGTCAATCGTTACAAAACCAAATCTTCCATCCGTACCACTGTCAGTACGACATCTCCTACCACTTTCAATGTATTTTTGTTGATTACCTTCATATTATCGTTGTGTGTATGCCAAAATTTACCGAATCCTTGAGGCGAATGATGGATAATGTCAATCGTTGGAATTTTGGCGAACTTGTTGATGTAGTAATGATCGTCCGTCACCCCCCCCCCATTTTTGTTAGTAAAGTAGCTGCTATACCCTTTTTGTGCAGCCACATCCCAAACCTTTTTCACCACATGAGGTGCATACTGCAAAGAGTAGTACTCTTGAAAAAAGACGGCATCACCTGCCCCCACCATGTCCAACAGTATTCCAAACTCTGCAGTATAGTTGGGTTTGTGTAAATTTTGTGCCCAATACTGTGCCCCCAAACAATAGGTATCTTCCGTTTCGCTCAATCCTTGGTCTTCTACGTCCAACAACAAAATATCCACGCCGATATTTTGTAGCGGATTCAGTGACAATTGACGGGCAATTTCTAATAGTATAGCCACGCCACTGCCTCCATCGTTTGCACCGTCAATAGGATCCTTTTGTTTCCCTTCCTCATCGTCCTGATCTGCCACAAGGCGGGTATCCCAATGCGCTGTCAACAATATTCGTTTGGAAGCCATTGGGTTGAAAGCACCAATGATGTTGTACATTGGCACAATACCTCCAAGTGCTGCACTCACTTTACTTTCTTGAACAATTACTTCTGCACCAAAGTCTTTCAAGGTTGCTTCCAACCAATCCGCACAAGCTTTGTGGGCAGAAGAACCAGGAGTGCGAGGTCCAAAATCGACTTGTTTTTGCACAAAATGGTAGGTAGAATCTGCATTGAAGGTGACTTTGGGTAACTCCACTTTAGCAGGAGGAGTTGTCTTTGTGGACTGCTTGGTTTCCATTTCACAGGAGGTACACCCAAAGAGTATCCATGTGAATATCCATATAGACAAGAATGTTTGTTTCATATCTGATTGATTATTTTGATATACACTTTCAATTTTGATTTTTATTGGCAACAGCCGCTTCTTCTTCCGTCACTGCAATGGTTTTCTTGGTGATACGTACGACTTCTTTTGCATCTGTCAAATATTGAGCGTGTTTTTCAATACTGGGTTTTGCTTTTGCGAACTTCACCAAATCCGCTGTTTGCAGCATTTCCTTCAATTTTTTCCAAAGTTCTGTATCAAAATCCTTTTGCTGCAAATCTTGCAATATTTCCTCAGTAGTAGACTCCAAAGCCAAAATAGAATAACGTCCTTCAAGGTATTCTCGGACAATATTGGTCAATTCGCTATAATATTTTTTCACCTCACCTTGTTGCCAGTATTTAGCATCTTCCAAGCCTCGAAGTTTTTCGATGGCGATTTCGTGGGCAGGTCTTGGAGGCGGAATGTAGGCTGTTGCAGTTGCTAATTTTTGTTTGCGTTTTCGCCACCAATAAAACAAACCTCCTAAAATCAACAACAAAACCAGTCCCATCAATACATAAGGCACCGCATCTTGCCAAGTGAAAGGCATTTCTTTGATGTCTTTGATGTCACGAATTTCTGCACCTGCTACTGCTGCGCTATCCTGTGGGTTTGGTGTAGGCAGTGCATTTTCGAGAGGTGATTTCACAAAGAAAGTAAGTGCCTCCGTAGTTACCTTTGAATTACTGTTTTTTTGGACATTCTTGTAGTAAAAGCTAAGAGCAGGAATTACATATTGACCTGTATCCCAAGCCTGTACCATAATAACCTGTAATTTCCGAATCAAGCCATTTTCTAGTCGAGTGCTATCAATATCAGCTATTTCTGCTATCTCTACTTGCTCATTGTCCAGCTTCAATAGTGGAAATTGTACATCTACTTCAGAAGCATATTCTGCCACCAATTGAAGTTTAACCTGTTCACCGACCTCTATTTCGTAGCGGTCAAGACTTGCGGTTATTTTTGGAGTTTGCGCCGATATTGCATTGGAGAAACATAGAATGCATATTACAGCTAAAGGTAAGTATTTCAAATAATTATAAGAATTGAAGTATGCAATCAACTTGCTAACCCAGTCCCAGCCCCTCCCAAGAGGGGAGTTTACGACTTGTTCCATAGTTTCAATTTCTTCATTTTTAATATAAACGGTAGAGATGCGAAAATACAGTTTTTTACCTCAAATACATCAATCTTTCGGAGTCCAATTTGATTAGGACAAACAATAAGAGGGTAAAACCAATTAGCGAGGAACCTCCATAGCTGATAAAAGGCAGAGGTATCCCAATGACAGGTACCAAGCCGAGGGTCATGCCGATATTAACCAGAAAATGGAAGAACACAATGGATGCAACCCCATAAGCATACACTCTCGTCAGTTTCGATTTTTGCCGTTCTGCAATGGCAATCAAGCGTAAGAGCAAGAAGATGAACAAACCAATCAGCACCACACTGCCCATAAAACCAAACTCTTCGCCAATGGTACAAAAAATGAAGTCGGTACTTAGTTCAGGTACAAATTTACCTTTGTTTTGTGTTCCCTGCAAAAAACCCTTGCCCCACAAACCACCTGATCCAATGGCGATTTTGGACTGATTGAGGTTGTAGCCCACTCCTCGGTTGTCTTCAATAGTTCCCAATATAACACCAATACGATTTTGCTGGTGCGGCTTCAAAAAATTGTTGAAGGCATAATCTACTCCTTTCACATAAATTGAGCAGCAAAACAGAAATGTTACCATGATGTAAACCAACCGTTTGGTAGCCATTGAAATCAATAAAAATACAATCAGTCCAACAAATAGCAGAATCAGGAACAACTGTGACTCTACATAATAAGCTGCGGCAAAGAGCAAGGAAACAGGAATAATGTAGCGAAGGAGTATTGAAATGTTAAAGCCTCTTTGGTAAATAAGTCCCACAAACAATAAGATGGCCAAAGCCCCTGCCACTACTTCAAAAGGTTGTAATAAACTGAGAATGAATAATATTATTGCCAAAACGCCTAAAAGTAAGTAACCTCCCGATAGCCCTTCTCTATACATCACCAAGACCAATGAAGCATATACTACGGCTGAACCTGCATCTCCTTGCAGTAAAATCAACAACACAGGGGCCAATAAAATCGCCCAAGCATTCATTTGTTGTTGTTTGTCTTTCAGGCTAATATTCAATGTACTTAAATATTTGGCGAGTGCAAGACAAGTAGCAAACTTGGCAATTTCGGAGGGCTGAAAGTTGAAGAATCCAAGTTTGAACCAAGAACGAGAACCTGATATTTCGGAACCTAAAAACAGCACTAATAGCAAGAGAAACAGCGAAAAGGCATAGATAAAATAGGCAAAAGCGGTATAAAATCGGGTATCCAATATTTGAATGACCAATGCCAAAATCAAACAGACTGCAATGGCTAAAAATTGCCGTCCATATCGCTGCTCCAAAGAGAACATACTGCTGTGGTCGGGATTGTAGTCAGCGGTATAGATGGCCAACCAACCGATGCCTACTAACAGCAAGTAATTGATAACCAACAACCAATCTATGCTTGTTTTTTTTGTACTCACTTTGCAGCTATTTTTGGAGGATTCAACAAATCGGCTTCCAACATTTTAGTTTCCAACCATTTGCGTTTTTCACCAATTTCTCTATTGAGATATTTTTCAATTAGCAAACTCGCAATCGGTGCGCCATAGCGTGCGCCAAAGCCCGCATTTTCGACCACAACTGCAATGGCAATTTTGGGATTGTCTTTTGGCGCAAAAGCGATAAACAGGGAGTGATCTGCGCCATGTGGATTTTCAGCTGTTCCTGTTTTCCCACAAATGTCTAAACCTTCCACATTGGCAATCGTTGCCGTACCTGCCAAAACCACTTTGTGCATTCCATCTACAACGGTTTCAAAATGGCGTTCAGCAATGGCAATATTTTGTCTTTTTAAATAAATACTACTCGTATCAGATTGAGGCGGACGTACTACGTGTGGATAATAATAGTATCCATGATTGGCTATTGCAGCCGTAGAGTTGGCCATTTGTAGAGGTGTAACCCCCAATTCTCCTTGTCCAATTCCCAAAGAAATAATCGTACTTGCTCGCCAACGGTTTTTGCCATACATTCTATTGTAGAGTGATGTGTCGGGTGCAAATCCTTTATGGGCATGGGGCAAATCAAGGGGTAAAGTAGTTCCCATACCAAATTGATGTAAATAATCGTCCCATTTGGTCAAACCAACTGCTACATTTTCAAATTGATCTGCTTCAATGAATAATTTGAAGAGGTGGCAAAAATAAGCATTGCAGGAGTGCTGAACTGCTGAGGATACGCTGCCACACGAAGCATGGTAGTGACATCCTACGGTCAACCTTCCCAAATGATAACCCCCATTGCAGCCATAGTAA
This sequence comes from Chitinophagales bacterium, assembly GCA_041392475.1. Taxonomy (NCBI): domain Bacteria; kingdom Pseudomonadati; phylum Bacteroidota; class Chitinophagia; order Chitinophagales; species Chitinophagales bacterium. The sequence continues at coordinate 967,509 of JAWKLZ010000002.1, forward strand.
AAATTGGGGTAAATGACTTCTTCTTGTAGGGCCAACAAACCCATCAGTGGTTTGAAGGTTGAACCTGGCGGATAATGCGCCATCAATGCTCTGTTAAACAAAGGTTTGAGCGTGTCGGCTTGCAGCATTTTCATTCCAATGCCTCTAGCCCTTCCTACGAGCATGTTTGGATTGTAGGTAGGACTGCTTACCATCGTCAAAATTTCACCCGTTGCAGGTTCAATCGCTACTACGCTTCCTTTTTTGTTGGCCATCAATTGTTCGGCGTAATTCTGCAATTCGATGTCCAGCGAAAGTGTCACTCTTTCGCCTGCTTCTGCATCTGCAATGTCGCCACCATCGTAGGTGTCAATTTCTCGATTCAGCACATCTACCACCATGTATTTTTTGCCTCGTTTGCCACGAAGCCATTTTTCATAGGTAAACTCAATGCCGCTGATGCCTGTATAGTCACCCAGTTTGTAGTATTCAGAGGTATCAATTTGGCGCTGATTGACTTCTCCGATATAGCCCAAAATGTGTGCGGCGCTTTGATGAGGATAATGCCGAACGGTACGCACTTGTGGATAAAATCCTGGAAATTGATACAGATATTCTTGCAGTTTGGCATACACATCGTAGGGAATCTGCTTGAACAATACTTGGGGTTTGTAGTGCGAATAACCTTTTGATTTTTTGAGTGCTTGCACACTTTTATCAAATTCTACTTGGGTAATATCCAGTAAATGACACAGTTTTAGGGTATCTAAATTATTGTTTCTTGCTTCTTTGGGGATGACCACCAAATCATAAACTGCTTCGTTGTTGACAACCAATTGTCCGAAACGGTCGAAAATGAGGCCACGAGCAGGATAAATGGTTACTTCTCTGACCGAATTTTGCATGGCTTTGGCTTCGTATGTATTGTCCAATACCTGAATGAAGAATAGCCTTGCCAACAAAATAATGGCGGTTATGATGAAAATTAGCTGGATGATATGTTTGCGTATGCTGACGGCTTCCATTTTTTTATGCTTGAATTACTCTTACTTTGACTGTAGAATGGTTTGTGGTGATTTAACGCTTGGGATAGAATAAATATTGGTACAAAATAATGATTATTAGCGACATTATTGTACTGGCTATGACCTTCGTTAAGGTATAAAAAAAGAAGGCGAAGCTATAAGATTCGAGGAAGAAAAAGAATAAGTGGTGAATGGTGATACATACACCTGCATAAAAAACAAACCAATTGAAGCCTAAACTGGCAATGCTGGGTTGGTGAAAACTTTCGTAGCCACTGATGGGTTTGTCGAGTAGCAATACTGTAGGTCTTAAATAGGCTATCAATACACTTGCAGCGGCATGGAGTCCGGGGGTATTGGTGAAGAAGTCAACCGAAATCCCCATGGCAAAACCTAGAAACAGGAGCAACCATTTTGGCGTTTCAAAGGGTAACAATAAGATGAACAATGGATAGATGTATGGATTGATGATTCCATGCAGCTCCACTTGGTTCAGTATCAATGTTTGAAACAACAACAAACCAACGAATCGAATAATATTTGCTGTTATTGTTCTACTCATTCTGCGTTTCTTCTTCTAGTGCTTTTTTTTCTGCTTTCCTAATATAATCTACCACATACACATATTGGATGCTATTGAAGTTGGTCGACAATGCCACATCTATTTTATAAAAGTTACTTCCTTGATCCGAACGTGGCTCATCTACTACAATTCCAATCAACACATTTTGTGGAAAAAAACTGGAGTAACCACTCGTAAGAATCGTATCTCCTTTTTGTACATGAACGTGTTTAGGAACATCATTGAGTACAGCCCTATCTGGGCGAGTTCCTTCCCATCGCAAAGATCCTACAAAATTATTACGTTTGATTTTGGCACTTACCCGCATACTTCGGTGCAGCACAGAAATGATGGTAGCAAAGTTTTCGGAAACATCTTTCACTACACCGACTACACCATTCAGCCCGATTACCCCCATTTCCATTGCCACACCGTCTTTGCTTCCTTTGTTGATGGTCAAAAAGTTGTTGGCTCTATTGGTAGAATTGTTGATAACCTTTGCTCCAATAAAATGAAAAATGGAATCTGCAATAATTTGCTGTTCTCCATTTCCTTGATTGTTGTTGGCTGTTGCACCTACGGCAGAAGGATCGCTAATGGAAGTACTTGTCAAAGTATCTACCAAAGTAGTATCTGTACCAAAAGTAAAATTATCGTCTTGCAACTCTTCGTCTAAAGCACTTTTTGCAGCTTCCGCCTCAGCCATTAAACGGGCATTTTCCGCCATCAAGCTGTCATTGACCTGCTTCAAATCCATATATTCGCTCCACTCATTCACCTCATTGTATAGAAAGGCTACAGTAGATTGTGACGAATTTATAAAACTTGCTCTTTGGAAATGATTGTGTTGGACAATAAGTGCGAAGCTCACTATTTCTAAACCTAAAAACAGTAAGAAAGCATGGTATTTAAAAATGAAAGATATGAGGTTTCGCATCTACCGTAAGTAAAATTTCAAATCGAATCAACAAATTCAATAACTGCCTACACATTGCAGCTCTACAAGTTGAATTTGAACTTGATTTTTGAATTTGAATTTTTTATTTGTTCATCAAAAAAGGATATTTCGCCACATTCTTCAATGCCGCACCCGTACCCCTTACCACCGCACGCAATGGATCTTCGGCTACTTGCACAGTAAGCTTGGTTTTTGCCGCAATCCGAATATCCAAACCACGCAACAATGCCCCACCTCCTGTGAGATAAATACCTGTTCGGTAAATATCCGCCGCCAATTCAGGAGGAGTAATTTCCAGTGCTTTCAATACAGCTTCCTCAATCTTAGAAATTGACTTGTCTAAGCAGTGAGCAATTTCGGAGTAGTTAACCGTCACCTGTTTGGGAATTCCCGTCATCAAGTCACGCCCATTAACCGCATAATCTTCTGGCGGATTTTCCAATTCGGTTAATGCGGAACCCACATTTATTTTGATATTTTCGGCAGTTCGTTCACCAATCAAAAGGTTGTGTTCACGACGAAGATAGTCCATAATGTCTGCCGTAAACTCATCACCTGCGACCCGTATAGATTGATCGCAAACAATACCCATCAGAGCAATTACTGCAATTTCAGTTGTGCCACCACCTATGTCAATAATCATATTGCCAACAGGTTCGCTCACGTCAATACCAATTCCCAATGCAGCAGCCATCGGTTCATGCACCAAATAACGCTCTTTTGCACCTGCTGCTTCGGCAGAATTGAATACTGCTTTCTTTTCGACTTGGGTGATACCCGATGGAATACAAATTACCATTTTGTATTGAGGAGTGTACCAACGTTTTTTATCGTAGAGCATTTTTATCATCTCACGAATCATTGCTTCTGCCGCTTCAAAGTCAGCAATTACCCCATCTTTTAAAGGTCGAATTGTTTTGATGTTTTCGTGGGTTTTTTCGTGCATCTGCATCGCACGATGTCCCACAGCAATGACCTTTCCCGTAGTACGGTCTATCGCCACAATCGAAGGTTCATCCACAACTACCTTATCCTTATAAATAATTAAGGTATTGGCAGTTCCTAAATCTATAGCTATCTCGTGTGTTAAATCGAGGAAATCAAACAGGCCCATGTTTTACAGAAAATTGAAGGATTGGTTTAGAATAATTTATCTTAGTAGAAAAGTTAGATGAGCGTAGTAAACATAAACTTACTAGTCAAACATTGAAAGCTTACATTCAATTGACATCTAAAGATAGAATTATTCAGGGAATAACTTACACTAAAATAATCAATAAAAAATTAAAATCCATTTGGAAAATATTTTTTTATTGATTATCATCGTATTACAAAAGAAAAATCAACAATGGTATAAGGTGAGGAGGGAGAATTATTCTCTTTTTTAATCAAAATTCAGCGTGACAATTCTTCAATTTTTACGGCAATTTTTTCTGCTTCTTCATACACCAATGCTGCCTTAACAACATCGCCACTTCGTTGAATATCCCGTGCTTTTTCCATCAATTGCAGGTATTCCTTTTGCAGTTTTTTAACAGGGTCTTTTTTAAAAAATCCAAACATAAGATTCGTTCATTTTGTAACTCTAAGTGAAGGTTATAGTACTCGCAATAACAAAATGCCCCTACCTGTGTTCAGTTTTTTCTTCAATTAATGTCAATATATTTCCTCCAAGGGATCAGTACAATTTTCTATCACTTCAAATACAACCGCTTCTTCTTCCAAAGGTGACACCTCATCCTCCAAATAATTGAATTTTGGACAGTCACATTTTTTGAATATAGAACAACTACTCATTCCAATTGTAAACAACCCTATTGTCATTATCAGAACTATACGTTTCATATTTACTTGCTTTTTGATCGTTTATGAAAAAATCATTGTTTTGCTGGGTAAACTCAGGACACTCCTCGCAGCGAGATTTTTTACCTCCCGTACAACTCGTCAGACCCAACACTCCTATTAACGTCAAAAACAAAAAAAATCTTTTACCGTTCATCATGCTTTTGGTATTCGATTGAAAAATAAAATTATTTCCTGCAAAAGTACAAGTTTATAATAGGACATTCACTTTTGCTGTTTTACTATACGATTTATCTTAGGTTTTAGTACCGTACTCACCCAAAAAACACATTCAGCCTAAAAAAATTCCCTTTCGCTCTTTTTGTTTTTCCCACACCCACTTACCACTGTATATTTGTAGCAGAAGAAAACACCTAATATAACTCTATAACCAACTAATTCTTGAAAAAACAGAAAATGCCCAAAACCCCCTATTTTTAACCTAAATAACCCTAAGTCAAAACTATTTAGAAGATATAAGAAAAGCCATCTAAACCCTTAATTTGTGTAGTTTCCCTAAACCTACATGTTTATTAAAGCAGTTCAGTTTCAGTTCAGAATAAAAATGCCTCGCAAATCTTTGTGGGGCTTTTTTATGCCCTTCAATAACCATATTCTCCATCTGTATTTATTTTTTAACATTTTTTATTACACATTCATTCTGATAAGTAATAACTTATACAGTACCTTGAAGTCTTTTGTAAAACTTACCAAATCTAACAGAATGAAGTCTATATTTTTGCTCTGTCTATTCACTGCAATCACCTGTTGTTGTCAATTCACGCTACAACAAGACAAAGAAGCTCCTTTGTTTTTAGCGCAGGTCGTAAAGGCTGTACAAGAACAACATTTGCAGCCCAAGGTAATAGACGATGTTTTGTCCAAAGAACTATACGATTTCTACTTACAACAAATAGACCCGAACAAGGAGTTTTTGACCCAAAAAGACATCCGTTCATTGCAGCAATATGAGAATCAAATTGACGAAGAATTGTCACATAGTACCTTCCATTTTTTCAATCAAACATTGAAGCAACTGCAAAAAGGCATTCAAAAGGCGGAAAAATACAGTCAAAACGCATTGGAAAAAGACTTGAATTTTAGCTCCAATGAACAATTCGAATCCAATCCCGACAAGCTGGATTATGCAGCTAACAATCAAGCATTGAAGGAAAGATGGAGCAAAAAAGTCAAGTATATCGTACTACAAGAATTGTGGTCAATAGAGAATGCCTCTCATAGAGCCTCTTTTGAAGAACAAAAACAACACGCCATCAGTCACGCTAAACGATTGTTGGCCATCAAGTTCCAAAAGTTGAAAGCTATCAGCAAACAAGAACGATTGGAGGAATACACAAACGCCTATTTGAAAATAAACGATGTCCAAACCGAATATTTGTCCAGAGCCCAAAAGGAAAAATGGAACGAAGATTTCACCCGAACTCTCGTAGGCATTGGCGCACAGATTGAAATCATCAACGAATATCCGCACATCACCGAACTCATCATTGGTGGGCCTGCTTGGAAAAGTCGGCAAGTCGAAAAAGGCGATGTGATTTTGAAGATTGGCGAAGATAATCAGCCTGCAATAGACGTTTTGGGTAAGTCCATCGAAGAAGTAATCTCCTTACTGAGAGGTGAAAAAAGCTCAATGGTTCATTTGACACTTAGAAAAACAAATGTGGTAGTAGAAGAAATCGCACTTGTGCGAGACCAAATAGACTTAGATCCTACCCTGTGTTTTTTGCTGGAAGACACGCTTCAAAATCGAAAAATTGGCTACATCAGATTGCCCCGATTTTATGGTGGTAATGAGGGATGTGCAGCACACGTTTTGGCACAATTGGAACTACTGAAAGCAAACGGAGTGAAAGGTCTTGTTTTGGATGTGCGGAACAACAAGGGCGGCAGCGCAAGGGAAGCAATCTCAATCATGGGCTATTTTTTGGAGAGCGGCCCCGTCATGCAAGCGAAATATCGGGATGGAACGCACCGAGTTTTTGAAGATACAGATGGTGAGGTACAGTACAACGGTAAATTACTTGTGCTGACCAACGCCCAAAGTGGATCGGCATCAGAGCTTTTGGCGGGAACGATGCAAGACTATAGTAGGGCGGTCATTGTGGGAGGTCGAGCCACTTTTGGAAAAGGCACCATTCAGCGTTTTGTGGATGTGGAAACCGTGGACGGAGAAGACACACTACATTTGGGAGAAATCAAAATGACCATCGGCAAATTTTACACCGCAAGCGGTCGTTCTCCTCAATACGAAGGCATTCACCCTGACATCGTTTTGCCCGACAACGATGCCTTTGTCGAATCAGGTGAAAGGGTCTATAAATATGCTTTTCCTCCTGCCAACCTCGAAATAACAAAGGTGCATCAATCCGTCACCTCTTCTCCAAATTTGGAATCCCTCAAATCCTTACATCTCCAAAGACTTACCCTAAACCAACGCTTTCAATCGGCTACTCAAAAGGCACAACAAATTAAAGACCTACAAGACAATACGCTGGTGGACTTGAACTATGAAAACTTCAAACTCCAACAAGAAAAAACAGCAAACTACTCTAAATACAGCAACGAAACATTCGGTCAAATCGAAGGCTTCAAAGTTATCCCCTTACTCCCTTCTACGCTTGCCCAGGATTCTGCTTCTATCCTTCGAAATCAACGCTGGATAGAAACGCTGCAACGAGATCCGTATGTGTATGAGTGTTTTTGGATGGTGAATGATTTGTTGGGCTAATTCGCTCTAACTGTTACCAAAATTTCGGTTCCAAGCGAAAACATTGGCGGCGATTGAAGGTGATTATCATTGACAGAACATCGGATTAATTGTTAGTCCAGAGCACAATCAAACAAGGCACTAATAATCCCATCGGCCAAAAATTTCCCTTGATTCGTCAAAACCAAAAAATCACCTTTTTGCTGCAATAGGCTCTGCTTCAAAAACGGTTGGATTTCCTTCAATAAATGGCAGTACAGAACCTCCCCAAATTCCCGCCTCACCTTCTCCAAATCACAGCCCCAAATCGTCCGCAAAGAAGTCATCAAATATTCGTTGAAGCGTTCCGAAATACTCAAAACCTCCACCTCTTTCGGCACAGTTCCTTCTGCAATCGCTTTTATATACTGCTGATTGTGCGCCACATTCCATTGACGGGTCAACCGACCATCAAACGAATGAGCCGCAGGGCCTAAGCCTATATAAGGCTTCCCCATCCAATAACTGCTGTTGTGTTTCGACTCCCAACCCACTTTCCCAAAATTGGAAATTTCGTAGTGTGAAAACCCAGCCTGTGTGAGCGTTTCTACCAATACTTCAAACTGTTGTGCCGCCTGTTCTTCGTCCACATCCGCCGCCTTGCCCGTTGCCACAAAATGCGCCAAAGCTGTTTTTGGCTCAACCGTCAAGCAATAAGCCGAAATATGTGGCACACCAAAATCAATCGCTTTTTGAAGATTTTGCTCCCATTTTTCGTGCGAAGTCGTTGGCGCACCATAAATGAGGTCAATCGTCAAATTGTCAAAACCCGCATCTTGCGCCAATCGGATGCAAGTTTCTGCCTGCTCCACATTGTGCGCCCGATTCATAAACGCCAAATCTTCCGCATCAAAAGATTGAATACCAATGCTAAAACGGTTCACAGGCGTTTGTTTCAATGCCTCAATTTTGGCGGGTAAAAGGTCATCGGGATTCGCTTCAAGGGTGATTTCGGCATCCGCTTCAATGTGGTAAAATCGGTTCAATTGCTCAAAAATCTGTTGAATTTCGTCTGCCGACAAAAGCGAAGGCGTTCCCCCTCCAAAATAAACCGTTTCGATTTTTGGGGTCGGCAAATAGTCCTTTCGCAGTTCTATCTCCTGCAACAAGGCAGCAATCAATTCGTTTTTGTACTTTAGGGAAGTCGAAAAATGAAAATTGCAGTAATGACAGGCTTGTTTGCAAAACGGAATATGAATATAAATTCCAGACATAAATGGGAGGATTATTTTTTGAGAGGATTTGAAGATAAGCCTTTTCGATTCCTCAAAAATTTCTTTTCAAATCTCAATAAAATTAACAATTTTGGGGTTTTTATTCTCATAAGCATAAAGGTCATTGCTAACTCCATTAGGAGTAAACTATTTGTAGAAAAAACCCTTAAAGTAAAGTCCACAGCTCCATTAGGAGTTGAACCAACATCAAATTTATCTACAATATTGAGTTTGAGCTCCCATGGAGTTCTGAAATTTCTTTTCACACGTTGCTACAAATATTCAAGTCCTAATAGAGTCGTTAAATATGTCAAGACATTCGTTATCAGCCTTTTACTCAACATTCCTTTATCCGCCCAAACCCATACGCTCCGAATCATTCCAACAGATACCGACACCACAAAGTTAGCCTTAATTCTGAACGATTACGATTTCCCCAAACAATTCCCCAACAACATTGAAGCCCAAAAAATACTCCCCAACATCCTCAACCAACTTCAAAACCGTGGCTACATTGCCGCCTCTTTTGACAGCCTTCAAAGCGATTCCCTTCAAACCCTTGCCTACCTACATCTCGGCAATCCCTATCATTGGCTGCAATTGCGGAATGGAAATGTTGAGGCGAAAGCATTGGCACAAATTGGTTTTCGGGAGCGGCTGTTCAATAACAGTCAAAACGTTCAGATAGAAGGAATCAAAGCATTGAAGGAAAGGCTGCTGCAATATGCAGAAAACAATGGTTATCCCTTTGCAGCGGTGCAATTGCAAAATGTGGTAATTGGAGAAAATGGAGGCGTGAGTGCCGAATTGTGGATAGAAAAGAATGATTTGGTGTTGATAGACAGCATTTTGACCACCTCCAATGTGAGTATCAGTGAGCGGTATCTGCAAAATTATCTGGGCATCAAATCGGGGCAAGCTTACGATGAATCTGCCCTCCAAAAAACGAGCATCCGCATCAACGAACTCCCTTTTTTGGAGGAAGTCTATGCGCCGCGGGTGACTTTTGTGCGGGACAAAGCCAAAGTGACCCTGTTTTTGAAGAACAAAAAGGCGAGTCAGTTGAATTTGTTGTTGGGAGTCATTCCGAGGCGTACGCCCCAAACGGGTTTTGAAGTGACGGGTGAGGGCAAAATCAATTTGCAGAATACGCTCGGACAGGGCGAAGTCATTGAAGCCGATTTTAGGAGCTATCCCAACAGTGCAACCGAATTGAAGCTGCACACTTTGTACCCTTATTTGCCCTTAGTGCCATTGGGTATTGACGGGCGTTTTGAGTTGTATCGAAAAGACACGCTTTTTCAGGATGTCAAAAGCATCTTGGCGGTGCAGTATTTGTTTGAAGGCAACAACTATTTGAAGGCATTTTTGGAGAACACAAGTTCCAACCTTTTGTCGGTCAATGAATCACAAATCATCAATCGCCAAAAATTGCCAAATACCCTTGATGTGCGCCGCAACCTCTACGGTTTGGAATACAATTGGGAACGGCTCGACTACCGCCTCAATCCCCGAAAGGGCATTTTTCTACACCTCAAAGGCGCAGTCGGCAACAAACGGGTCAAGGAAAACAATGCCATTCTCGAAATTGCAGATGCTCAACCCAATCTCGACCTCGACTTCAAAGCCCAATACGATGCTTTGAATGCAAATCCCTTGCGCTACCAACTGCAATATGAAATTGGTAAATACTGGCAATTGGGCGAAAGGCTGACCTTCAAAAACAGCTTGACAGGTGGTATTCAATCCAAACGTGATACTCTTCAAAATGAACTCTTTAGAATCGGCGGCAACAAACTTCTGAGGGGCTTTGATGAACAATCCATTTTGTCGGTTGCCTACCACGTTCTCAGCCTCGAACTCCGCTTGCTCACCTCTCAAAATGCCTATTTGTTCACCTTTTGGGATGGGGCTTTGGTGCAGAATGAGGGCAGACCGACGGATGTTCCTTTTGGTTTTGGGGCGGGGGTGACTTTCCAAACAGGTGCGGGGGTGTTTGGGCTGACCTATGCTTTGGGGCGTGAGCAGGGAAATGCGGTGAATTTGAGGGCGGGGAAGGTACATTTTGGGTATGTGAATTATTTTTGAGGGGAAAGAGGCTTGAGCAGAGAGAAAACCGAAGTTTTGAAAACTTGTGCTGGCTGTTTGAGGGGATACAAAAAATTCCCAACTCTTGCTCGTTTACAACGAGTACGAACTACTTAGGCGTTTATAAGGCCACAATCATTTTGAACAAGTGACTAACTATCAATCTTTAAGCCATTGGGAACGAAATAAATTGTTAAGCAATCGTTGCAAACGAGTGCAAGTAAGAGTTGAAGGTCGAAATGATTTTGGTTAATTGGTCTTTGGAAAGAATTGGGAGTAGTGAGGGAGTATTTTTTGGCTTGGACATCTGTGAGGTGGTTTTTATTTCTTATTTTTGTTTGCAATATACTAATTACAGAACATTCCCAAAAAGTTCCACAAATAAAAGATTTACTTTGAAGTAAGCAAAAAAAATCAGTTCTTTAGGTAACAATTGAAGAAAACAAACTACAAACGAATGCTTCATTCACCAGTTAAATGAATTTTCAACTATGAAAAACAGCAGTGTTCACAGAGAAGACATTCACATAGACGGTAAACCATTGGTCATCGAAAGAGACATCTTGAAGGCCTTTGCAGAAAGAAAAGAAGCCTTTCCATCTGTGGTAAAACGCCTCAAAAAATCCGAAGGAAAGGAATATTATCACAATCCCAGAAGTGAGAAAGCCATTGGTTTTTATCGAAATAATGAATCGCAAATATTGGCAACGGCTGATTACAAAATCTTGAAATCATTTCAAGATGCGGGCTTACCTATTCCCGTTTTTTTGGAAGCAGGACCGCGTGAAATGTTGCACCACTCTCCCTCCGAAATCAATGTGGCAATTGTGACCACAGGCGGTTTGGCCCCTGGCCTCAATGCGGTGGTTCACGCCATTGTGAAGCGTCACTGCAAAACCTATGGCATGAGTATGCAGGGCAATATTTGGGGCATTCGGGACGGATTCAAGGGTTTGCTAAATATTCCTGGCCACAAAATGGTATTGAACGATGATATCACCAGTGAATGGCTCAATGCAGGAGGCTCAAAGTTGGGCTGTGTGCGGTATGCCCACAAAGAAGGAATGGCCGATTTGGTCGAAAAAATCAGCGACAACTTGGAAAGCAACCGTATTCGTATTTTGTATGTTATTGGAGGGGATGGCTCTCAGGAGGTTGCTCACGCAATTGCTCACTCCAATAAAAAAGTCAGCGTCATTGGTTTACCCAAAACAATGGACAATGATGTGCTTTGGGCCAATCCTTCTTTTGGCTTCAATACGGCGGTAGGAAAGGCCAGTCACATCATTGAAGACCTACATACCGAAGCAAAATCTACCCGCCGAATTGGTATCATTCAGTTTTTTGGAGCAGAATCGGGCTTTGTAGCGGCTTTTGCTTCTTTAGCCAATGGACAGGTCAATACGGCTTTGATACCAGAGGCATTTGCGCCTTTATCAGGCAAAGCATTGCAGAAGTATTGGGATGATATCATCGAAGATCTTCGCTTCAAAGTGACCGATCGTTCTCCAGAAGATCACGCCTTGATTGTTGTTGCAGAAGGTGTGGCAAAGGTTTTGGAAGACAAAAAGTTCGAAATCTTAGGAGAAAGAGTTGATTCCAAAAAAGGGAATTTTATTGAGTTGTTTCAAAAGGAAATTAACTTAAAAATCAAAAATTCTCAAAGTGAACAGATGAGTGTGTTCACCAACGAACCTCGACACAATATCCGTTCTGTTCCACCAGATGCGTTTGACCAGATTCACTGTGAATTATTGGGCTCTATGGCGGTTGACGCAGCACTAGCTGGTTTTACGGACTGTATGCCTTCAAAGTGGCTCGATCAGTATGTACTCGTTCCTTTGGAGTTGGTGATTGGGCATCAAAAAGGAATTGATGTGAAGGGATTGCTGTGGAAAACATTGGTTAACAGTATTGCTCAGCCACATCCTATTGATGTAGAGTAAAGGTTCATCGAAAATTTTGGAGAGAGGAAACTTTTGAAGTTTATATTTGAAAGATTTAATTTAAAAAGGAAATATAGATAACCGACGTTTTAGAAACGTTGGTTATCTCCCCTTTTGAGTTATATGCATTTTACTTCACATCAAAATTTCACCATCAACCTCAAATTCACACGCCTTGCCGTCAATTGGTTCGGCACACTATAAATCACCTCGCCCGAACCATCAGCCGCCAATGCCTTGATGTAACTATAAGACACCGTATTGTTTACACCCAAAAGATTGAAGATTTCGAGAGAAGCCCAGACACTTTGAAAGCGTCGGAGAGGGTGTTTTTCATACATCCGTTGGCGCATATCTTGAAAGTCGAAAAGCATGGCAGAAAAACCGATGTCAATACGGCGGTAAGAAGGAATTTGGAAGAAACCACGCAAACGAGGACTGCTATTTGGCGGATTTGTTGCCAAACCCGTACCGAACAATAAACGAAGGTGCATCTTCAACTTTTCATTGCCGGGAATGTAGTCTTGAAAAAACATCCCGAAAGTCACCCTTTGATCGGTCGGTCGGCGCACATAACCCACCTCCACATTCAGCGTATCTACAATTTCTTTGTCATCACTTCTCAAAATATCCTGCCCTGCTGAGTTTAGAAATTGCAGGTAAAAATCATCTTTCAAGTCCTCTTTGGTTTGCATCACCGAAAGACTGATCCATGAATCTGTGCCAGGTACAAACTCTCCATTCAATCGAAAATCAACTCCTGCTGCATATCCAACTGCCTTGTTTTCTGCAAAATAGCGAATCAACAAGTTGTCTAAATCATAAGGCACCAAATCCCACATTTCTTTGTAGTAGAGTTCGGTAGTGAATTTGAAGGGACGCTGCCACATATTGAAGACATAATCACTCCCCAACACAAGATGAAGGGATTTTTGCGCCTTCAAATCTCGGTTGATTTCTCCTTCAAAATTTCGCAATTCTCGGTAAAAAGCAGGTTGCTGATACAGCCCTCCCGCCAATCGCAGGTTCCAACTACGCTCTATCAGGTTTTCTTCGGAATCAGATTCACGTTTTTTCAAAGTCGGTTGAAAACCAATTTGAATACGAGGACTGAGCAACAATTCTTTGTTCAAATCCCAATAATTGAAGCGAACTCCTGCCGACACTGCCAATTCATCGTTTTCTCCCGTCCACAACGAAAAATCGTCCTGCACAAAACCCATCAAACGGTTGGAAGACAAGTTGATATTGGTTTTCAACACTTCATTCAATCGAACTTCTGTGCCATTGTAGGGAATATTGTAGCGAGAAGAATCAGTAGTAAACCATTCGTTTAGACGGTCTTCAATTTCTTCATGTTGAAAATCCACCCCCCATCGAAGGTAATGCTCGCCTCCATTGATGTCTAAATAACCTCGGTGTCCTACATTAGAAATATTGGATTTCAATTGATTGCGTGCAAAATCGTGGTAAACACCCACTCCCAATACATTGTTGATTTCACCTACATCCTCTTGACTAAAATCCGTTTCGACCGAACCAATTAGATACGCTCCTTCAATGTCAAAAGCTTCAATCTCATTGATGTCGTAATACGAACCCATGAACTTCAATTGCAGCCTATCGTCATTCGACAAATAATTAAGACTCAAACCATTCATCCAGTTTTTGTAGCGATCCCGCTCTTGTCCTTCAAAAAACACCCTCAATTCCAGTGCATCGTTGAACGTACCAAAACTTGTACGAGAAGAATCGGGAGCCAATTCATAGCGATTGCTGGCATAATTGGTAAGCCATTCCAATTCCCATGCTTCGTCAAATTTGTAGCTAACCAAAGCCTGAAAATCGGTAAAGGATGGATTGTAAGCCCCCTGTACGGGGAGTGAGTTCAACAAATACTTGTTGGATTTGTACCGAACACCTGCCAAATAAGACAAATTGCCGCCTGTGTTTGCTCCCTGCAAATGCGCTCCAACACCCAACAAACTTGCATAGGCAGAACCATTTGAAGAACCCGCTTTTGGGTTTTTGTATTTCACATCCAATACCGAAGATAACTTGTCGCCATATCTCGCTTCAAAACCACCTGCCGAAAACTCCAATCCTTGCACCAAATCGGGATTGATAAAACTCAATCCTTCCTGTTGTCCTGCTCGCACTAAAAACGGACGATACACCTGAAAATCATTGACATACACCAAGTTTTCATCGTAATTTCCTCCACGAACCGAATACTGCGAACTCAGCTCATTGTTGGAAACCGTGCCTCCAAGCATGGGTAAAATATCTTCAATATTGCCGCTGACAGTTGGGATGGATTCAAAATCAGGGGGGTTTAACCTTACAACAGGAATGGGGGAACGGCCATATTGCTGACCTATAACGACTACTTCATCCAGCAAAACATCCAAATCCCAAAAAGTGATATTGACCTCACGCACATCTCCTCTGCGTAAGTAAAATTGTTCTATTTGTGTTTCCTTACCTATATAGCTAAATTCTACAATGTTCATTCTTCCTGGAGACATATAGAGTGTAAAATTGCCATTGAAGTCCGTAGTTGTTCCTTCTCCTGTATAGCGGTTATTAACAGTAGCTCCATAAACAGGTCTGTCGTTTCTATCCGTCACCTTTCCATAGATGTGTTCATCTTGTGCCGAAAGATTGAGGGTGATAAGTGCTAAAAACAGGAAAATATATAGTTGTAGGTATTTGTTCATTACTAATTCGTTCATCATAATTTATTCTCGCTCAATGAGTAGTTCGTCTTGTTCAAATGTCAAAAACAATTCAATCATACAGATTTTACCTCACACAACAGAAACCGACACATCGACCGCCTTCAATTGCTGGACAGCTTTTGTAGGGTTCTCCGACTTGAAAACACTGCTTCCTGCAACAAGTACATCTACTCCCGCCCGCAAAATTTCCGCAGCATTGTTGAGGCTTACTCCGCCATCTATTTCAATCAAGGCTTTAGAATGAGTACGTTGAATCAGTGCTTTGAGTTGTCGCACTTTGTGAAGAGTATGGGAAATAAATTTCTGACCACCGAATCCAGGGTTCACCGACATCAAACAAACCAAGTCTATATCGGCGATAATATCCTCCAAAAAACTGACAGGCGTATGCGGATTGAGTGCTACTCCAGCTTTCATCCCCAATTCTCTGATTCGCTGAACGGTACGGTGCAAATGCGTACACGCTTCGTAGTGAACCGTCAATACATCTGCTCCTGCTTTTTGGAAATCCTCCAAATAATCGTCTGGTGTGGCAATCATCAAATGCACATCAAATACCTTGTCTGTCAAAGTTCGCATGGCTTGGATAATGGGAAAACCGAAGGAAATATTGGGTACAAACTGCCCATCCATGATGTCAATGTGGAACCAATCGGCTTCACTCTCATGTACCATTGCTACATCCGCTTGCAAATTGGCAAAATTGGCTGCCAAAATGGAAGGTGCTACTAAGTGTTGATTTTTACTCATATCTGCAAAGATAACATCTACGAAGGAATCAAAATTAAAACGAAAATAAAAATTAAAAAATACACTGCTAAAACATTCCTTTTCAAAACCTGTTTTTCTATTACGTAAGCCTAGTTCATAACATTGACGAAAAAAATACCACTGGTTAATCTTTGATTTTGTGCTTCAAATCTTTTGCCTAAACTCCCTATGTTCTTCAAAAAACGCTATTTATTGCTTCTATTGCCCATTTTCTGGTTGCTTTTTGCCTATTCCGAAATACTCTCTATGCGGAAATCAAAAGCAACAAAAACGGCTATTTTTGAAGCAGCGAACATCACCAATTTTTCTTTTCACAACTATTCGATTGATGGTCGAACGATGCATTATACACAAGTAGGCATAGATACGGCTGCAAATGTGGTTGTTTTGGTACATGGTTCGCCAGGTTCTTCTGATGCCTACATGGATTATCTGACCGATAAAACACTTTCTGCAAATGCTTTGCTCATTGCAGTAGATAGGACAGGATTTGGGTATTCCGATTTTGGCAATGCCGAGCCTTCATTAGAGGCACAGGCATTGCATTTGAAGCCCATTTTAGAAAAATACAGCGATAGAAATTTGGTTTTGGTGGGTCATTCTTATGGAGGGCCTTTGATTGTACGTATGGTGATGGATTACGGCGAATGGATAGATGCTTTGGTAATGGTTGCGCCTGCAATAAGTCCCGATTTGGAACCAAAAGAATGGTGGCGAAAACCTTTAGACTGGTGGGGTGTTCGGAGTTTTTTGCCTCCTGCTATGCGGGTTTGCAACCAAGAAATCATTCCATTGAAGGAAGAACTAAAAAAAATGATGCCTTTGTGGAAGCAGGTTTGTGCTCCTGTCACCGTATTGCAGGGCAAAGAGGATGAACTCGTTGCGGAAGGCAATGCAGATTTTGCCAAACAAATGTTGGTCAACAGTTGCGAAGTCAACATTGAAATGATTCCTGATTTTGGGCATTTTATTCTGTGGTCAAAAATGGATTTGATAAAATCGGCAATAAAACAGTATTTTTAATCACAGATTTATAAGATTTCGCAGAGGACGCTGATTATTGATTGCAGCTTTTTGATTGCAGATTTTGCAGATTGCGATAAATCATCTTGTTTTTTTCATAACTAACTGACTTTCAACTTTCACTATGGATTACCAAACGGTCAATTGGGCACTCATTTTTTTAGTCATATTATTTTTACTTTGCGTATTTGCCTTTTTTATGGTTAGTATCAAAAAGAGTGGCAAAGTATTGCACAGCAAATTTATTCGTGGAACATGGCGACATGAAGGAACGACTCCTACGGGTGAGGCATGGTATTTCAATTACCATTTTGCAGAAAATAGCTACACCATTGAAGCTTATCCTCCTTTTAGGGCAAAAGGTAGTTACCAAGTTGCGAAAGAAATTGAAAATTTAATCGTTCTAAAAGCATATAACATTTCGGGAGATGGTGATGTAAACGACCATTTTTTGAACATTGGCGTAGATGTCAAAAGACAACAGTTGACCATTAATGATAGAATCTATAAAAAAATGAAAACCAAATAATTAAACAAAGTCTAAAATCCATTTGCCATGAAACAATTTTTACTGATTTTTATGGTTGTATTCTGTTGTGAACCTTTTCTCTTGGGGCAGGCAAAAGTGGCCTTGATCAGCGATGATGCGACAGGTACGATTATTGGCTCATCTATTGAATTGAAAATGGTCAGCCTAAAAGTAATTGGGAGAGACGATTGTGATGCCGCTATGGAGTTCAAGGGAACGGTTGAAATAAATTTGGGTGGTAATAGCGGGAGTCTTACCTATCGTTTTGATGCAGAACCTGCAAATGACCTCATATTTGGGAAGAATGCCTACTTTACAACAATGGGATATGACTATGGAGAACAAGTCGATGTTTGGTTCAAAATATTAGATACCGATAAATCAGGTTGTGGGAGTTTGCAGGACATAGTAGATGTGAATGAACTGACAACGGAAAATGCGCTAAAAATTCGCATTGAAGGAAATAAGGTATGGCTCTTGAATTCTCAGAATCAAGAAATGAAGGTTTTGGGAAATATTGGGGAACTTATTACCATTCGGGGAAACCGCTATGTCAATAACAGCGCAAACACTCGAAGTCTTCGTGGACGGGTCTCGGACAATAGAGATATGACGAATCAGGAGCGTGGCGGAAAGTGGAATTTGCCTCCCGATACCGAAAATCTAGGCGCACCTGACATTGAAGTGGCAGAATTTCAGTTTTTTGTACAGAAAGAATCGGGTAATTTTGGTTCTCACACTCCTCATCCAACATCCCCTTTGTCGACTACTATCACGAAAGAATAAAAATATTTGGTGGTTATTTTCCAAAACCAGTCTCTGTATTCATCTAAGGATAGGAAAATAAATTTGGGATTGAATTAAACGAAGAATAACTACTTCAATTCCAATAAACAACCCTTAAAACCAAACCTTCAATATGAGAAATCTATTTTTAATTTTTACCATCTTATTCTTTTGTAGTCAGGACATTCTGTTAGGACAAGCGCAAGTAGCTTTGGTAAGCGACAATGCCACAGGTAGAATCATCGGTCCACTTCTGCAAGTCGAAATACTGAGTATTAAAGCCATTGGTGAAGATGATTGTGACCAACAGATGCAGTTTAGTGGAACTGTTAAGATGGATTTGGGAGAAAATTTAGGTAATTTGAACTATCGGTTTGAATCCCAACCTACCAACCATTTGACATTTGGGAAAGAAGGGTATTTGACTTCAAGAGGTGCTGCTTTTGGACAGCAAGTAGATGTGCTTTTCAGTGTATTTGACAAAGACAAAGCTGCCTGCAAAAGCCTTCAAGATATTGTGGACATCAACAGTCAATCAAACGATAACGTTTTGAAGATTCGCATTGAAGAAAATAAGGTATGGCTACTGAACGGTCAAAATCAGAAGATTAGAGAACTCGGCAATGTTGGACAGGTAATTACCATTAGAGGGAATAATTATGTGAATAACAATGTGAACAATACCCGTAACTCCAATTATAGCACTTCTCGCAGTCGTTCTACCAACCAACGCAACAAACACTTCAATCCGAATAACAATACCGATGTCAATACAAATAATGTTGGCATGCCTGATGTGGAAGTGGCAGAATTTAAGTTTGTAGTAAAGATACTAACACGTGACAATCCTTCACCTTATACCATTCCGCATCAAAATTTACCTACAAAGGCGACTAAAATTAAATAAAATTGGGTGATGGTGAAATGGTGGGTGCATCTCAAATTGTCGCAAGGTGGAACTGAACGGTATCGGTACGCTGTACTTTCTATTTACTTCTCCAATAATGTCCTACAAACATGGTCAGAGCTACGCTCCTGATAAGCAATTCCTTAGGAGCATAGCTCCGACTCTGTTTGTAGAGCATGGAAGATAAAAAGTTTTTAAGGTGCGTAGCACCGTCACCAGTTGCCAAATAATTTTTCAAAGCATGACAATTTGGGATGCACCCGAAATGGTGGAATGGAGAAAAAATAACTTGACCAATTTTATTTGATAAGAAGCTGATATTGAGGTGTTTTTTTTTTCATTTTCATTTCACTATTACACTTCTTTAGGTTTCACATTTTCTGTGTGCGGATAATCCGAATACAAAATAATCGGCATCACCATCCATCGTCCCTCATTTTGCTGCCAATCATAAACGACATCGGGGTCTATAGGCGCAACTCCATGATGAATTCCTGGCGACATCACTATCAAATCGCCAACTTCGGTGTGTGGGTCAATCCGAAACGGCTCGCTCGCTGAAGTCACTTTTCCATAAACACCTCCTTCCAAAAAATCTTCACCAAACTGCGATGCCTGTACAATGGTTTGGATTTTAGCGAATTGGGTCATGGGATCAATGTGTTCGGATTGATAGCCGCCTCCACGAGGATAATGGTGAATATTGACCCTTGCAATTGCTCCTTCTGAGGGAATGTTGTGAATGTGTGCAGATTTGTCCATTCCCGCCAAAAAATTTTTCACTTCAAAAATTTCTCTGAAAAAATCAAAAACGGCTCGGTTGTGTGCATACCATCCGTGGTAATACGTTGCATGCATTTTAGATTTTACCCATGCCTTTGGATAATTGTCGTGAAGGCGGTGGTAGTCGGGGCAGCCATCAAATAAGGGGTTCCAAGATGGCTCGCTTTGCAGCCCTGCTTCAAATACTTTTTGGCGAAATTGAAGGATAGCTGTTTTGGGGTAAAATTTCCGCACCACAAACACCGTTGGAGCTTCAATTTGTGCCATCAAATCATCGGTTTGTTCATACACCAATTGAAGGAAATCATTTTTGCTAATCTTCTGTAAATTCATGGGGTTTGATATTGGAATATTTTGTGAAATTAAGATTTTTAAAGGTAAATAGGTTTTTTTAGACTTTGGACGAAAGAAGTAGGAAGCAAGATGCGAGATAAAAAGAATTGATAATCAAAACTTTAACCCATTGACATGATTAAATTCAAATAACTGGTTATCAATTAATTAAGCTCTTATTTCTTGCATCTTTGCTCCTTCGTCCAAAGTCTAATAGGTTTTTGACTCATGGATATTTTTAGTGGAGCAGTTAAAGACTTTTGTAGTTTATTCTAAAAGATATGAAATGTTTGAAAATCAGTATGCTCTCAAAAGGAAACTACAAAAGTCTCATTCCACTAAAATCTTCGATGAAATAGGTTTTTTATCCTGCCCAATTTTTGATTTTTCACCTCCACTTTAGAACCTTTGATTTCCCATTTCCAATAACTAATCCACCGTTTCCAATTACTAACTAAATAATTAAAAATGAATTGTTTAGTGCATTATGAAAAGCAATTTTTTTTTCGTATCTTTGTTTGCTATTAAAAGCATATTTTCATAATTATAATTACATAAAAGACAATACATTATGTCGTCAACTTATACTGCCGATAGTATTCAGGTATTAGAAGGATTAGAAGCCGTTCGGAAACGCCCTGCAATGTACATTGGAGACATAGGTGTAAAGGGATTGCATCACTTGGTATATGAGGTAGTGGATAACTCTATTGATGAAGCTTTGGCAGGATATGCTACCGAAATTTCTGTGGTTATCCACGAAGACAACTCCATTACGGTAAAGGATGATGGACGAGGAATTCCTGTCACAATTCACGAAAAAGAAGGTCGCTCTGCTTTGGAGGTTGTCATGACAGTACTTCATGCAGGAGGAAAATTTGACAAAGGTTCCTACAAAGTTTCGGGAGGTTTGCATGGTGTAGGTGTATCCTGTGTCAATGCGCTTTCTTCTCACGTCAAAGTAGTGGTGGCTCGTGATGGAAAAGAATACCAACAGGAATACAGCATTGGCGCGCCTTTGTATCCAGTGAAAGAAATTGGAGAAACAGAACGAACAGGTACGACTACTACCTTTCTGCCCGATGACAGCATTTTCACCGTTTCGGTTTTCAAATACGAAACCTTGTCCAATCGCTTGCGAGAACTCAGCTACTTGAATAAAGGGATAAAACTCATCATTACCGATGAAAGAGAAAGAGATGAAGAAGGTAATTTTTTAACAGATACTTTTCTTTCGGAAGGTGGTTTGGTAGAATTTGTGACCTACCTCGACTCTACCCGTCAGCCTCTTATCCAACCTATCCACTTGGAAGAGGAAAAAGATATGGTGATGGTAGAAGTCGCACTTCAATACAATACAGGCTACAACGAAAATGTGCACTCGTATGTAAACAACATCAATACCATTGAAGGAGGAACACACGTATCGGGTTTTCGTCGGGCATTGACCCGTACCTTCAAAAAATATGGTGATGATAACAATCTTTTTAGCAAATCAAAAATAACGGTCAGCGGTGATGATTTTAGAGAAGGATTGACCGCCTTGATTTCGGTAAAAGTGCCTGAACCTCAATTTGAAGGTCAAACCAAAACGAAGTTGGGGAACGGCGAAGTCATGGGTATAGTGGACAGCGCAGTAAGTCAAGCACTGAACAACTTTTTGGAGGAAAATCCAAGAGAGGCCAAAATCGTTATCGAAAAAGTGCTTTTGGCGGCTAGCGCTAGACATGCTGCCCGCAAGGCACGTGAATTGGTTCAGCGAAAGAGTGCTTTGACTGGTTCTGGGCTTCCTGGTAAACTTTCCGACTGCTCTGATAGCGACCCTAAAAACTGTGAGATTTACTTAGTCGAGGGAGATTCGGCTGGTGGTACGGCTAAACAAGGGCGTGACCGTAGCTTTCAAGCCATTTTGCCTTTGCGTGGTAAGATTCTAAATGTCGAAAAGGCCTTGGACCATAAAATCTTTGACAATGAAGAAATTCGCAATATCTTTCAAGGTCTGGGTGTCTTCCACAATGACCAAAAAGAATTGGTATTGGACAAATTGCGCTACCACAAGGTCATCATCATGTGTGATGCCGACGTAGATGGTAGCCACATTACGACTTTGATTCTCACCTTCTTTTTCCGTCAGATGAAGGAATTGGTCGAACAGGGATATATTTACATTGCTGCTCCACCACTTTATCTAGTCAAGCGTGGTAAAAAGCAACAATACTGCTGGACAGAAACCCAACGTGAGATAGCAGTGAGAGAATTGGCAGGCGATGGCGACCCAAGCAAGGTACACATTCAACGCTACAAAGGTTTGGGTGAGATGAATGCCGAGCAGCTTTGGGATACGACTATGAATCCTGAATTTAGAACACTCCGACAAGTGACCATCGAAAGTGCAGCACAGGCTGATTACGTATTCTCTATGCTAATGGGCGGCGATGTCGCTCCTCGTAGAGAGTTCATCGAAAGTCATGCAAAGTATGCGAAGATTGATATTTAGTGTAGTGATTGATTGGTAATCGGTGATTAGTGACTGGTTATCAAAAAATAATTTATCAAATGCTTGTATTAGAAAGGCGACAAAACTATTGAGTTTTGTCGCCTTTTTTATAAGACTTTTGTGGTTTACTTTTCAGAACATACTGATTTCCAAATATTCCATATCTTGAAGAATGAACTACAAAAGTCTCATTCCACTAAAATCTTTGATGAACCTAAAAAACTGAATCCCTTTTACTCACTTCAATGCTTTCACATACTCCTCATACAACTCAAACAAAAACTCTATCCTATTCCGTTCATTCACAAAAGCTTGTGGACGGTAACACAAATCTACTGCCTTGTCCAATTGTTGATGCGCTTTGACCAAATCGGGCGGCATTGTCAAAGGATCGTACAAATCCGCCAAACTGCTATCGGGGTATTTTGCCCGCACATCCAAGACTTTTTGGGCGGCTTTTTCGACCTGTGTTTTGTTTTTGTCAGAAATGTTTTTGGGGAAGGGGTAGTTGTTGTAAACTATATCTTTGGAATAACGATAGTCACTTTTTAACCGACCACAGGTATGTTTCACCCAAGCCATGTGCATTTCAGAAGTTAAAATTCCAAAATGAAAAACTGTTCCTTCTGGAATGATATACAATTGGTTAGATGCAATTATTTCTTTGTTCAAGTAGGCGATAGGAATGTATTTTCTTCTTTCGGATGAAACTGTTGGGATAGCAATGTAGTTGTTTTTAGGCTGTCTGATTTCTGCAAACAAGGTTGGAAAATCCGCCATCTTTTTTGTATTTGTTCTACCGCTATTTGACCGCCAAGTTTTTACTTTTTTTACCTTTTCAGATATTATTTTCGACTTTCTAATTGCTTGTATATTGCTCTTATCAATCCAAACACAATACCTTGTAATGTTGCTGATTAGCTCCCTACCTCCAATAAAAGGTTTGAAAAATATTTTAGATTCAGGTTCCTGCTGCAATATTTCCTCATACTCGGTTTTACTTATTGTGTAATTACCATCATCTAAAGCAAAACTTCCATAAGTCAACCCTTGATTTGTACCTATAGGTTTTGTTCTTGCCAGTATGAGTGTGTTATTTGAATCGACTAAATAAGGATTAATGTTTTTGGCTTTTATTTCATTTGGCTCACCTTTTACATCTTGGTAATCAAATATTACTTTAGAAGAAGATGGAAAACTCGCAAAACCAATGATAATAACATGAACAGCAGCTTTTCCTTTTGCCTCATTATCCCATCTAAACGTTCTATGAGCAAAGAAAATATCAATTCTGTATTTATTGAGTAGTTCATTCCATAAAATACCCACTTGTTCGCCTTGTGTGATTGAATTAGTAGAAACAAACCCAACTTTAATTTGCTTATTTTGAATGAATTGACTAGCTTTCAAATACCAAGCGGATACATAATCCAAGTTATTAGCCCCTTTCATTTTATTGAAGACACTTCTCATTTCCTCCTTTTGTTCAGAAGACTGTTCCTTTTTGCCTAAAAACGGCGGATTCCCCAAAATATAGCTCAATTCCTCTTTCGGCACAATCGTTTCCCACTCCAATCGCAGCGCATTGCCATGCACGATTGTAGCCGATTTTTTCAAGGGCAAGCGCACAAAATACTGCCCAAAAGCCTCCGACACTTTTGTATTCATTTGATGGTCCATCAGCCACATAGCGACCTCCGCAATTCGGGCGGGAAACTCATCGTATTCGATGCCGTAAAACTGGTCGACATCCACGTTCACAATCGCACCAATATCAATCACCTGTTGGTTTTGGTAGAGCAGCTTCAATATCTTCAATTCCAATTCTCGTAGCTCACGATAGGTGACAATCAAGAAATTGCCGCAGCCACAAGCAGGGTCTAAAAATTTGAGTGAAGCCAGTTTTTTTTGCAGGTTTTGCAGCTTGCGTTTGTTGCCCTTCGCCTTTTCAAACTCCTCTTGCAGTTCATCCAAAAACAAGGGTTGAATCAACTTTTGAATGTTCTTTTCAGAAGTATAATGTGCCCCCAAATTGCGGCGTTCTTTGGGATTCATTGCCGCCTGAAACATCGAACCAAAAATGGCGGGTGAAATTTTGCCCCAATCCAAAGCGCAGGCTTCTAAAAGCATTGTCCGCATTTGGCTGTCAAAAGCCGCAAAAGGCAATTGTTCGGCAAACAAATGTCCATTCACATAAGGAAATTCTTGCAGGCTTTCGTCCAAATTTCTGAGTCGATTGTTTCTGGATGTATTCAAGACCTGAAACAGTTGCCCCAAGTGCATAGCCAAGTCGCTGCCATCTTCTTTGGTTTGATTGTCAAGGTATTCCTGAAAAATTCCTCGCTCAAAAATCCCCGTATCGTCTGCAAACAAACAAAACAGCATCCGCACCAAATAGACCTCCAAAGCATGACCCGTATAGCCGACTTCCTTTAGGCTGTCGTGAAGTTTGCCCATCAATTCAGCAGCATTGATGTTCACAGGGTCTTCCTCCTTGTAGGTTCGTTTTTCGTAGCCCGCAATAAAGCCAAAGAGGTGAATGTGTTGGAGAAATTCGGGTAGGGTGAAGTGCTGTTCGGTATTTTCCTCCAAGTCGTAGAGTTGGAAGTCGTAAAAATCGGACACCAAAATGTATTTGGGCAGTTCGTGTTCTTTCAGTCCGGGGAAATAGTCCAAAGCCTGTTCAAACGCCTTGTCGAGGTCTTTGCCTCTGGATTTGTGTTCGATTAGAAGCGTACCTTTCCAAAACAAATCTATGTAACCTTGTTTGTTGCCGAGTTTTTTGACCGCTTTCTCAAAAGAAGCGACCCTTTTGCGGCTGATGCCGAAGACATTGAAGAAGTCGTTCCAAAAGGAATCCTTCTCTGCTCTTTCTCGGCTTTCGCCTTCCCACTCTTTGGAGAATAGAATGGCTCTGCTTTTGATTTCGTTCCAACTAAGAGGCATAATGAATGAGTTTTATTTATTATGCCCAAAATTAATGTTTTTATCCCTTAAACCGAAAGAAAGCCGTCAAGTATTTTTCTTTGTTGAAGTCGGACATATTGGTGCTGATCAACTCATAGCCCAATTCGGTGATTTTGCTGATGTGATCGGTCACAACTCGCTGCATGACATCCTCTTTGCGAAATAGTTTTATATTCTCAAAATACTTGCGAGTGCCATCTTGATAGACGACATCGTAGCTCACTTCGTTGTATTTGTTGTTATCTACCCATCGACCTTTACGAACTTTCACATAAATCAACTCTGTTCGGTCGGGATAAAAAATGCTGATGGCTTCTGCCTGATAGTCAGCCGTAACGCTAATTAAATGCCCTGCCATTGGAGTCGCAGCAGCTATAGGGGCTGGGATTTGTGCAAAACAAGGAAATTGAAGTGACATTGCAGTCCAAAGAAGGATGATTGTTATTGATTTCATATTGTACAGTTTATTTTTTTTAAGCGTTTGAAAAAAAAAAAATCATATTGGCAAAATAGCACCTCTTGGCTGCTGCTGCAATTACAATATCACCCAATTATACGCTCATTTCACTTCAATAAAACACTCCTACCCTTCCGATTTATTCTACATAAAATTAACGTTCAAAGGTTTACAACATTACAAGTCATTCTTCATATCTGTGTTAT
Organism: Chitinophagales bacterium; assembly: GCA_041392475.1. Lineage (NCBI taxonomy): Bacteria > Pseudomonadati > Bacteroidota > Chitinophagia > Chitinophagales > Chitinophagales bacterium. The sequence goes on from JAWKLZ010000002.1 coordinate 993,890, forward strand.
CAACACAAAAAACCCTGCCTTACAACTAAATTGCAAGAGGCAGGGCTATCATTAAAAAGCTATACAGACCAAAAATTAAACATTAAATTATTTTGTTTTGAAGGCTTTGACCCAAAAAACAAATGCCTCCAAGTCCTTTACTTGATCGGACATACTCTTGTTTTTGAGATAGTTATTGTTGGGTAAAGGAAAGTTAACACCAGATTCATTGATTAAACTCAAGATATTTGATGTTTTCAAAGCATAAGAAACATTGTCTGCATTTGAATGTTTGGCTTTGATGATGCCTACCAATTCGCCATCCTCACTAAAAAGTGGGCCACCGCTATTACCTGGATTAACAGGCACTGACACCTGATATGTCTTAGGGTCATCTTGATATCCTTTGCGAGAACTGATTAATCCGTCAGTCAATTTGATATCCCATCCCATACTTTCCACCATTGGAAAACCCAGTGTGAATACATTTTCGCCAACATCTGCTTCTCTATATCTAAAATAATAGGGAATCGTAGGCAATTGCGTAAAATTAGCATCTTCGATTTTTAAAAGTGCAAGGTCACTATCCTCATCAGTAGATACAACAATAGCTCTATAAGATACTTTGTAGCGAGTATTGGGAATCATGACTTCAATATACTCGTGATTTGCTACCACATGATAGTTTGTAACTATATAACCATCTTGACTAACCGCAATTGCACTACCTGTTGAACTAAGATAATAGCTATTACTGAGGTTTTCTTGTAGAGAAAGTGCTAAAGGTTTTGTAAAATCAACTGCCATATCCAACTGCTCATGCTCACTAATAACAGCTTCTACAGGATCAATACCTACAAGTGGCGCAGTAGGTAAAATACGTTCATACTCATACGTGTGTGGATGACCATCAAATGTGAGTATAAAATTATTATCATCTACGAAGACAATTTTACCTTTATCCTGTATTAGTTTATTAGAGGTTATCCAATTCACATCATTGTATTCATACAATGAACTCCCTTTGGGCAACGATCCCATAACCTCCCCTTCTTCCCAATCTAAAAAGTTGCTAATGCCATCCAGATAGTAAATATGATAACTTCCGCCTTTAGATTTTAAAATAGCAATTTTATGCTGTTTTGCTGTGTAGCCGTAAGTTGGCTTTTTTTGATAAATTCCTTCAATAAAATCAGTGGGAATACTAGGATTTGCCAAAATTTCTTTCGCATACATTTCATTTACAGTGCTTTTATTTTTAGGCAGTTGCAAACGATTTGCAGAATTATAGTTGATAGGCTGTTGATACATTTTATTCCATACTGCAGTCAAATTTGCATATAAGTTAAGATCTGTAGGAACTTCAACCCGATTAAACATAAAAATTTCATGTTGTTGACAAGAGCGAAACCGAATACGGCTGTCTTTAATGATATTGTTTTCATACACAAAATCCAATCGTATTTTTGCAATATCACATAAAGTAGATACTTGAAGCATCAACTTAGTTTTGTCCGTAGAAGTGTATGCTACATCTTCAAAACCTAAGTTTTGTAAATATTCTGCAAAGGCTTCAATCATTGGGAACTGATTGTTATCTGTTCTATATTGTTCTTCTTCCGTTAATTCTATACAGGCAAACTTTGTACCGCTCAAAAGGCTTTCTAATTCAATGGACGATGATTGTGAAAAAACAGATGATAGACTCATTGTACTCAATAGCAGCAACAACAAAAAATGATGGTGTATTAATTTTTTCATAGCAAGAACTGATTTAAGTTAGGGTAAGTTCTTCAGCATTACACTATTTTCAATACAACAAATCGAATTAGGATTTATAATAAAATTTTAAATATAAAATATTATTGTTGTACTAAAAACAAGTGCTTATTCACTGAGGTCATAATTTTTATATGTTTTCCTATTATACAATCGATTGCATTGTTATGAAAGACAATGCAATCATTTTACTTGAGTAAAAACTTCAAAGCAGAACCAACCAAATAATTTCTTTGTAAGCAATGAAATTCGATTGAATTCTATGGCTTTTTGATTAAGTAAAATTTATAGCACATTGGAGAGAAAATGGGCTTATTAGCCTATTTAGAGTTGACGAATACTTCCAATAGATGTAGGAAATAATGAAGCTGGTGGACATTTTCATTTTTTTTGAGTTAATAAAGTTAAAAAATATAGTGTGTTGTGTAATTATTAGAATCACAAATTTAGTGCCGAATAATTTCATGAAAAATCAAACCGCCTTTTATGACCGTAATGTGACTATACGTCTATCATTTACTTAGTAGTAATAAGCAACCTAACTTATTGACAAAAAAAAAGTGCTCACTATTCCCTATCATAGGACAATAGCTAGCACTTGTGTCTAAAATATAGTACAGGTGTATCAAAAATTATTCAGTTCCAGCCAATGCAGGAAGACACAATCCTATATTCCAACTTTGGGCCTTTTGTCCAGCTTTGAGACATATACTATCTGTCGCACCTGAGATGGGATCACCATCACTATCTAATACATCATATAAATTATTTGCGACATCTTTAGGTGAAACGTCATAGCCTGCGGGGATTTCAAATACAATGAAATATCGGCCAGCAGCCAATTGATCGAAGTGATAATAGCCTGCCATTCCTGTGTCAGGATGATTTATTGTTTTAGTGCTAACCACATGATGGTTTTCTTCATTGTAGAGTATGACTACGAAATCATTCAATCCTTCTTCATAGTCATCTTGAATACCATCCTTATTCAAGTCCAACCAGACCCAATTGCCAATACTAGCGGAATAGGTCTTTACATTATCATTTTCCGCACTACCATTTTTACCATCAGAGTTAGTATTACCTAACATCAATAAAGTAGAGGAGAACCATAAAAAGCTAATGAGAATAAGTCGTTGGCAGGAAATGAAAAAGCGATAACAACATCTGTTAATAGTTGTAACATTGGTGTATGGATACACCAAAAAGAGTAAATTTTTCATGGGCTTGGCTTGGGTGAATTTATAAAAAATAACAAACACTCCACATAAACCAACTATTATGCCAAAAAATAGGATTGCGTTATTTTTTTCATATCTAAAAAATATATACTATTTTACTTTGCCATGACAATCAATGCCTTTGAAAAATCAAAATTAAATTGTTATAATCAAAGCTTGACGGCTTCAAACTACTATAAAAATAAAATATGTGTGTATGCTTTTGGAAAAATTCTCTATACATTGCTAACAGCCCAAGTTTTTGTATCTAAATTCCTTACAATGACAATATTCTATTTTCATTATTTTCTTTTTTCACAAAATTTTTATACAAAACTACGCCAGTTCACTTACAAAAATCCAAATACCTTTTTTTCTCGTAGGTTAAAGTGTAGAATTAATGTTATTTTATCCCAAGTAATAAAACCAAGTAATTTAAAATCTATGAAACAATTTCATTTACTATTATTCTTAGTACTTATAAGTTTGTCAAGTACCTCCTTACATGCCGTGCATCTATCTGGTAGTTTGCAGTTTACAGCCCGTATGAACGGTAGTAATGAAGTACCTGCTGTGATAACAGATGCCGAAGGTTTGGGTGTTTTTACTTTGAGTAAAGACAAAACAGCCCTTGACATCAATGTAAGTGTGAGCGGATTGACAGGCGACATCACAGGTATTCACCTCCACAAAGGTGAAGCAGGAGAAAATGGCCCTGTTATATTCAATTTAAGTGATTTTATCAACGGCAAACGCATCAAAGCAAGATTGACCAATCTCACAGCCGAAGAAGTAGCTACTTTTTTGAGTGGTGGTTATTATCTGAATGTTCACACAGACATGAATCCAGGCGGCGAAATCAGGGCGCAAGTTTTATTGGAATCTGATTTTCGATACACTGCCATGCTTCATGGTGACCAAGAAGTTCCCGCTGTCGCAACAGATGCTTATGGTTTAGGTGTCTTCAACTTATCCAAAAGCGGCTATAAACTACAAATTCATGTCGTTGTACAAGGTCTGAGTGGCCCAATCACTGGTGCACACTTTCACCAAGGTGCCCCTGGCGAGAATGGAGGCGTAGTCGAAAATCTAAGCAGTTTTGTAAACGGCAATGTCATCACGGCTACCGTTGATCCTACTGCCTATCTTTCAGCCCTTCAATCAGGCAATATCTACTTCAATGTGCATACAGATGCCAACCCAGGTGGTGAAATTCGTGGACAAGTAATGCTGGATGATGCTCTTTACTTCGATGCTGCATTGGATGGAAGTCAAGAAAATCCCGCAGTAATGACCAGCGCATCAGGCATTGCGAAAATAAATGTGAACAACACATTGGACGAAATCAGCTACAATATTGTACTCGACGGTTTGAGTGGTAGCGGTGCAACTGCAGCCCATTTCCATACAGGAACAGTAGGCAACAACGGAGGTGTAGTAGTAAACCTATCTGCCGACATTGTAGGCAATCAAATCATGGGAAGTCAACCCATCAGCAAAGAATTTTTAAACGCATTATTATCAGGAGGTATTTACCTAAATGTTCATACGGATGCCAACCCAGGAGGTGAAATTCGTGGACAAGTTTACCGACTTGCACGAGAAGGTTATTTATATGACTTCAATGGAGGTCAAGAAGTTCCCCCTTCAGGTAGTACAGGTACAGGCGTTGGAATGGCATCTATAGACCGTGACCAAAGCAATGCCCATTTCATGATGGTTGTCACTGATTTATCTGCACCTATTGATGCTGGGCACTTTCACAATGCCCGCCCCAATAGCAACGGCGGCGTAATTTTCAACCTTAGCTCTTTCTTTACCTCTGTTGGAGGAGCGTATGGTTATTGGACAGAAAACGATACAGAACCCTTCAATACCCATGTTGCCAAATTCCGCAGCAAAAGCGTTTATGCAAATGTGCATACCGCAAATTTCCCCGGCGGAGAAGTGAGAGGCAATGTGGTTCGTGGAAGCGAATTTTTTGAAGACACGGCAACAGACCCTATGTTTAGTGGTGATTTGTTGATTGCAGGAAAATTGTCTGGAGCATCAGAAGTTCCTCCAGTTATGACAGATGCCGTTGGAGTCACTTCTTTCTTATTGAATGATTCACAAGATGCCATTGAAGTGAATGTAAGTGTAAATGGTCTAAGCGGCCCAATTACAGGAATTCATGTACACGAAGGCGCAGTAGGCCAAAATGGCGATGTCATTTTCAACCTAACCGATTTTGTAAATGGTAATCGTGTCAGCACTACTTTGACAGGTTTTTCTACCGATCAACTGGCTAAATTCCTAACAGGTGCTTACTATCTCAATGTTCATACAGCAAACAATCCCGGTGGAGAAATCCGCACGCAATTGGCCTTGGAAACAGAGACAACTTACCACGCTGATTTGACAGGTAATCAGGAAAATCCTGCTGTCGTAACAGATGCCTATGGTTTGGCTACCTTCAATTATACACCTAATGTGAACAAATTGGAAGTGAACGTATTGGTGCAAAACCTAAGCGGTCCAATCACTGGTGCACACCTGCATGTTGGCGCACCAGGAGTAAATGGAGGCGTTGTTGAAAACCTCACAGCAATGGTAGATGGCAACCACATTCATGGCGTAGTATTTCCTGAAGCTTATTTAGCAGACTTACAAGCTGGCAATGTTTACGTCAATATTCATACGGAAGCCAATCCCGGTGGAGAAATTCGAGGACAATTGACCTTAGACAATGGCTTGACCTTCGATACTTGGTTGTCAGGTTCTCAAGAAGTACCAGCTTCTGTTACTGAAGCAATTGGTCTTGCAGCGGTTACGTTGAGTCCCACTTTTGACCAAATCACCTACCGAGTTGTTACAGATGGACTAAGCGGCAATTTAGATGCGGCTCATTTTCATAGTGCAACTTTGGGCCAAAATGGTGGTGTGGTGTTGAATTTGTCAGCCGATATTACAGGTAGTCAAATTAAAGGCAGCACAACAGCCGTTACACAAGATCTTATTGACGCAATGTTAACTGGACAAATCTACATCAATGTCCATACACCTGCTTTCCCAGGAGGAGAGATTCGTGGACAATTGTTCCGATTGGCAAGAGATGGTTATGGTTACGATTTGTGTTCTGACCAAGAAACAAGCGATATAAATGCGCCAACTGCTACTGGTGGTGGAATGGCTTCTATTGACCGTCATTTGACCAATGCCCACGTAATGATTGTAGCGAGTGGATTAACGGGCGATATCACAGGCGCACACATTCACCAGGGAATGTTGGGCGAAGACGGTGGCGTTATTTTCAACATGACCGACCTTTACAGCAATGGTGGCATCTTTACTTATTGGAGTGATATGAACAGTACTCCTTTTACCACAGATTACGCAAGAGCTATACAAGAAGCCAATACATACGCCAATATACATACTGCTTTGCATCCTGGAGGTGAAATACGTGGACAAATCATCAAAGATTTAACCTGTCCACCTTTGGCATTGGTAGATTGCGAAACCAATCCATTGACTGTAGAGCATACAGTGATTTGTGATTTTGGCAATGCTACTTATACTGTCAATGTCACCATTATGAATGGTGTAGGGCCTTACACCATTACAGGTGATTTGAATGATGTCATCGAAAGCAATACTTTCACCATCGGACCTTTTGTAGATGGAACTACCTACAATTTTGCAGTAGAAGATGGAAATGGTTGTACGGCATCCGTTAATTCTGAAATCATCGCTTGTTCTAAAATAGATTGTGAAACCAATCCTATTAGTGTAACACATATAGTAGATTGTGATGAGCCAAGTGGAACATATACTGTCAATGTAACCATTATGAATGGTATTGCTCCATATACAATCACTGGTGATTTGAATGACGTAATTCAAAGCAATACTTTCACCATTGGACCTTTCACAGATGGAACGACCTACAATTTTGCAGTAGAAGATGGAAATGGCTGTACGGCATCCGTTAATTCTGATGTAATTGCTTGTTCTAAAGTAGATTGCAACACAACTCCACTTACCATTCAAGACACATTTGTATGTAGCCAAGATAATGAAGCAAATACCTATGTGGTAAATGTAACAGTTGTCAATGGTACTGCTCCTTACAATTTGACAGGTACAGTAATAGATGTAATTCAAGACGATACCTTTCAATTAGGCCCATTTGAAAGTGGTACAAGTTATACCATCAATATTGCTGATGCCAATGGATGTACAGCGAGTGTGATGTCTGATCTTATTGATTGCAAAATCCTTCCTGTTGAGTTCTTGAGTTTTGAAGGAGAAGTATTGGAAGAAGGAAACAAACTTCAATGGGTAACAGCTTCCGAAACCAACAACGACTTCTTCTTGTTAGAGCGTTCTTTTGACGGACAATCTTTTGAAAACCTTACAAAAGTGACAGGAGTAGGAAATAGCAACTCACCAAGTCGTTATGAATATTTGGATAGAGAAACAACAGCTTCAATCACTTACTATCGTTTGTCTCAAACAGATTTAGACGGTCGAACTGAATTTTTGGGAACGATTAGCCTTCAAAGGGGAGAAAGTGATTTTGAGTGGGTAAGTGTAAAACCTGTTCCTGCTCAAGATTGGTTGAATGTAGCATTCAATACTTCTACCAACCAAAGTCTTTCGATTCAAATTTATGATGTAAGTGGTCGTTTGTTATTCCAAGAACAAATTAACAGTTACAACAATCAAGTAACTACGCTTGACATAGATGTTCGTAGTTTACAGACAGGCGTTTACTTATTGCAGGTCAATAATGGACAGGCGAATATTCACCATAAATTTATGAAATACTAAGTATTCCTTAAATCTCTGATGAATAGATAAACCCAAAGTCATCTATTACAATACTGTGATAGATGACTTTCTTGTTATCATGCTAAATGAATTCCATCATTTAACTGCAATTCTTTTTAATATACACACTAATTTATTTTAAAGTCAAATTTTATAAAAAGAGGTTGATTTTACGAATAAAAGCTTTAGATTGAAACCCCCTCTGTGATAATTGAAATTCTTAAAATCTTTTTTTGCATTGAAATTTTATATATTTGCAGACGGAATCCTAAAAATAATGTTATGAAAGTTGATATTTTATTTTGCAATCCATTAAAAACTGTTTATATTTAACCTTACTCACTACTCTAAACAGAAGCTAATACAATGGTATTAGGTAAAAAAACATTTTGACTCTGAAAAACTGAAATACAAGAAAAAGCATTCAAAACTGAAATTAATATTGGCATGATATTCGTCAAAATAATAGTATAGTGAAACTTGTTTCGACTGTTAGACGTATCTTGACTATATAATAAAGATATGCAGTGTTGTCTATCATAAGCAAAATTACTCTTTCTACTCTGGTGGTTAATTGTTGAAAAATTTGTGTGTGTGTGTAATTTCTTCTTTCAACTTCTATACTTCCACTTCTATAACTGAGTGATCATTTGCAATCTTAAATGATACAGCACTGCTCTTTTTTTTTAATTTTACTTTAAATTATTATATACAAAAAAAATGTCCGATTCACTCAATAATGGAGCGAATCGGACATTTTTTATTTTCAAACAGAGGATTTATCTTGAAATTACCAACATTTCTGTCCAAACCTTTCCAGAGGCAGTACGGACTTCAACTTTATAAGTGCCACCACTCCAATTAGTTGTATTGACTTCTACATTTTGAGTTTTTCCTTTAAGCACACGTTTTTCATTCATCAATTCTGCAATATAACGACCTTCCATATCATACACATTCATCCAGACTTTGGTGTTTTGAGGTACTTTGAAGGCAATGTTTGTAGTCGTTTCAGCTTGTTTTGTTTTCATTTTGAAGTTAGGGCGAGCAGTTGCATTGGTATTAACCAATACCAAAACAACCATCATCAAAATAGTAGCAGCTAATTTAGCGTTGATATTTGCAGTTGTGTATCGCATAATGATTGTTTTTTGAAATGAAAAAAATGTGTCTGACTAATTGACTTACATTTGTTAATGATGGTCATTGAAGGAATGTAAACACCAAAGAATGAAAATTAAAATGAACATCAAAAGATGACAAATTAATCGGGCTATCTATAAATTTTAGACTTTGGACGAAAGAAGTAGGAAGTAAGATGCAAGATATAAAAAGTTGATAATCAAAATTTTAACTCATTGACGTGATTGGGTGCAAATAATTGGTTATTAATCAATTAAGCTCTTACTTCTTGCATCTTTGCTCCTTCGTCCAAAGTCCAAATAAATTGCAGATACAAACTTATTTTTCTACAAAAACATCAATTTTGCAGCTTATCAGAAAGATAAATTGTTCATTCCAAAGATTAACCCTATTTTTAAATTTGGTTTTCATTTTCATTTCGATTTTCATTCTTTAGCAATATGAGTCAATTACTATTACAGGTCAACAACCTACAAACGCATTTTAAGACAGACGAAGGTTTGGTGAAAGCCGTCAATGACGTGAGTTTTACCCTCAATCGAGGCGAAACTTTGGGCATTGTGGGCGAATCGGGTTCGGGTAAATCTGTTACCTCTCTTTCTATTATGCAATTGATTCCCAATCCTCCAGGATTCATTGCAGGCGGTGAAATCTTGTTTAGCAACCGAAAAGGCGAACAGGTGGATTTGGTGAAACTGCCCGAAAAGGAAATACGCAAGTATCGGGGCAACGAGATTGCCATGATTTTTCAAGAACCCATGACCTCCCTCAATCCCGTTTTTACCTGCGGTGACCAAGTGATGGAAGCAATTTTACTGCATCAAAAAGTGAGTAAGCCCATTGCTCAGGCTTTGACGATTGAATTATTTGAAAAAGTACAACTGCCTACGCCTGAACGCATCTTCAAAGCCTATCCGCACCAACTGTCTGGTGGTCAAAAACAAAGGGTGATGATTGCGATGGCGATGTCTTGCAATCCCAGTATCTTGATTGCGGATGAACCGACAACGGCTTTGGATGTGACCGTCCAAAAAACGATTTTGGAAATGATGTCCAAGTTGAAGAGCGAAATTGATTCTTCTGTTATTTTCATTACCCACGATTTGGGTGTTATTGCAGAGATTGCCGATCGGGTGATTGTGATGTACAAGGGCAAAATTGTGGAACAAGGCAATGTGTTTGATATTTTTTCCAACCCACAACATCCTTATACCAAAGGACTTTTGGCTTGTCGTCCGCCTTTGGGTAAGCGGTTGAGCAAGTTGCCAACGGTGAACGATTTTATGGGTTTTGATGACGAAGGCAAAATGATTGAAAAGGTTTCTTCTGTCGAAGAAATGATTAAATCCGTAGAGATTAGCCCTGCTCAAACCTCAGCCCGTTATGAAAAATTGTTGGCGCAAGAACCGATTTTGCAGGTGAAAGGTTTGAAGACTTGGTTTCCTGCAAAGAAAAACTTTTTTGGGAAGGTTTTGAGTTATGTCAAAGCAGTGGACGATGTGAGTTTTGATGTATATCCTGGCGAAACGCTGGGTTTGGTGGGTGAATCGGGTTGTGGTAAAACAACTTTGGGGCGGACGATTTTGAGATTGGCTCCTGCAAAAGAAGGCGAAATTATCTACAAAGGTCGTTCGGTCTTGGATTTGAGTCAGTCGGACATGAAAGATTTGCGAAAGGAAATGCAAATCATTTTTCAAGACCCCTATTCTTCACTCAACCCCCGCCTCACCATCGGCAATGCCATCATGGAACCCATGCAAGTGCATGGAATCCTCGGCAGTGATGCAGAACGCAAAGACCGAGTCATCGAACTGCTCGAAACTTGCAATATGCTTCCCGAACACTTCAACCGCTATCCACATGAGTTTTCGGGTGGTCAGCGTCAGCGGATTTGCATTGCCCGTGCTTTGGGCTTGAATCCCAAGTTTATTATTTGCGATGAATCCGTGTCGGCTTTGGATGTGTCGGTACAGGCGCAGGTTTTGAACCTTTTGATTGAACTCCGTGAAAAATTCCAGTTTACCTACATTTTTATTTCGCATGACCTTTCGGTGGTGAAGTTTATGAGCGACCGCATGATTGTAATGAATCAAGGCAAGATTGAAGAAATGGGCATTGCAGATGAGATTTACAATCATCCTCAACGGGCTTATACGCAGAAATTGATTGCTGCAATTCCGAAAGGGGAATTGAAGGATATTGAAGCGAGGATGGGGTAGAGGAATGTTTATTAAATTATTGAAAGCTTTTTGGTTAGCGGTAGGTGTCAAATATTTTATGTGTGAATAGGAGTTATTATTTGAACATTAAAAAAAATATACACTAAATTATTCAAAATGATTTGTAAAGAGCAACACTATGGATATTATTAGTACAACAGGAATTATTGTAAGTAGCCCTGAATTAAACCATACATATTCAAATGAATAAAAGATATTTCGAGATATTCAAAACTAAGGTGGACAACTTCATCTCTGAACTCCGAAGGTCAAAATCTTTATATGAGGATTTAAAGAAAAAAAATAAGCTCTTGCATTCAGGAGAGTATGGTATGTTTAAAGAAAGAACATTTAAAGAATTAATAGAATTCATCAAGCCTTATAAAATTGAAACAACAGATGGATATGTAATTAACTCTTACGATGAAACATCCACTCAATGTGACTTAATACTTTTTGATAAACTAAATACACCATTAATCCAATTTGGTGATAGGTACCAATTTATACCTGCTGAATCTGTTGTAGCGATTGGAGAAATTAAATCAACTCTTTCTAAATTAGACTTAATTGAAACGGCAGTTAAGCTTGCTAAAAACAAAGCCCTATGCAGACCTTCACAGGAATTTATTAATTTAAATCCAGGTTTTAAAAATGAATTATTTGTTCCATTTTCATTTATTATTTGTGATGGCATAACTGGAATTAATAAAGGTTATTCCTTTAAGGATTTAGTTATAGACTTAGCAAAAAGATATAAGAATGAAGGTGTAGATATCAACAACTACTTTAACATTATAATTAGTCTAACTGATAAAAAAGTATTTGGATATAGGACATCAAAAGAATATAAGTCTCCTAATGTTCCAATAGGCACAAAGATTTATTACCCTAAACGTTTTGGAGATGTTATGAATGGCTCTATTGTTGATTGTGCAGACCAGTATAATTTAATGCGAGAATTTGCCGTAGCACTGACAAATAGCTTAAATCAAAGACCAACTTATATTCCAGATTTGGTTGATTATTTATGGGAATGAAAAAATAAATCGTTAATCAAGTAGAGAATACACCCCGTGATTAAGTAGAGTGCACCTCTCATACCACCCTACGGGCTCGTACTTGGCGTTTCGAGGTTAATGCCTAACGCTGTGACAGTAGTTCACCAAACATTCATCCCCCCTTTTCTCCAACTATTTATGGAGTCACTACGTCTGGAAAGGAGTGGCAGTTTCTCCAACTAAAGGGCAAAAATCTTTTGATTGACGAAATCAGCTATTTTAAAAAAAAGGAATTGGATACAATCATAGGGATTTTGGATGAGGTAATTGAAGGATTTCTAAAGGATTTTTAGTTTCTTTGCTGTAACCAAAAACAAATCACCATGAACCGAAAAACATTTCTCAAATCACTGGCAGTAATCCCTTTAGCAGCAGGAACTATGAAACTAACCGAACTCAATAAAATCACCCAACCATACGGCAATACCGACAAAATGCCCGTCTTGTTTTTGGGGCATGGCAGCCCGATGAATGCCATTGAAGAAAACGAATTTGTGCAGGGTTTCCGAAAAGTGGGTGCAGAAATTCCCAAACCAACAGCCATTTTAGTCGTGTCGGCACATTGGGAAACAAGGGGAACTTTTGTGACGGCAATGGAAAAGCCCCGAACGATTCACGATTTTGGCGGATTTCCACAAGCCCTGTTTGATGTGCAATATCCCGCCCCTGGCAGCCCTGAAATGGCGCAAGAAACCAAAAACATTGTGACCAAAACCAGTATTGGTTTGGACGACAAATGGGGATTGGACCACGGTGCTTGGTCGGTGGTCAAACATTTGTACCCCAATGCCGATGTCCCTGTTTTTCAATTGAGTTTGGATTACAGACAAACGCCTCAATACCACTATGAGTTGGCAAAAGAACTCGCTGCTCTTCGCCAAAAAGGCGTATTGATTATTGGCAGCGGCAATATGGTTCACAATCTCCGAATGGTGGCTTGGGACAAAATGAACGTGGTAGGTGGATATGGCTACGACTGGGCAATTGAAGCGAGTGAAAAAATGAAACAAGCCATTCTTTCCGACAATCACCAAACCTTGATTGACTTCCAATCACAAGGCAGGGCTTTTGACCTCGCTATTCCTACGCCCGAACACTATTTGCCTTTGCTCTATGCTTTGGCATTGAAGGAAGAAAACGAAAAGATGAGTTTGTTCAACGACAAGGCTTTGGCAGGGTCGTTGACGATGACTTCGGTGAAGGTTGGGTAAGGATTTCCAAAGGCCTAATTTCACTCAACACACTCCAACAGATTTTTTTATTTTTTCTTTCAACCAATTTGCCACAAGCCTGTTTATCTTACCATTACAAAAGACAACTACTTAGATTAGGGTAAACAGATTCAACAACAGCATGAACGCCATTAACCTCGTATTCCCACACCAACTTTTCCGAGAAAGTCCCATTATAGAGAACGAGCTGCCAATTTATTTGGTAGAAGAATTTCTTTTTTTCAAACAATATCCTTTCCACAAACAAAAAATTGCCTTTCACCGTGCAAGTATGCAATCTTACCTACACTATCTTCAATCGAAAAACAAGGGGGTTCACTACATAGAAGCCCATGAAAAACAGTCCGATATTCGGGTGTTGATTCCTGCATTACAAGAGCAAGGCATCCAATCCATTCACTACATTGACCCAACAGACAACTGGCTATCGAACAGGTTAAAAATTGCAGCCTCTCAAGTAGATATTTCCCTTCAATCTTATGACAACCTGCTATTCCTAAATACCCCTTCTGATTTGACGTCGTTTTTCAAGCCTTCGCAAAAGAAATTTTTTCAGACGAAATTTTACATAGAGCAGCGAAAGAATCGAGGTATTTTGATGACCGACGAAAATAGTCCTATGGGTGGTAAGTGGAGTTTTGATGCGGCAAATCGCAAGAAATATCCCAAGAAAAAGACTCCTCCAAAAATCAGCTATCCCGAAAACAATCCATTTTATGAGGAAGCCAAAATGTATGTGAACCAACACTTTCAAGATCACCTAGGGGAACTAATAGATGCGCCCCTCTACCCTACAGACTATGATTCCAGTCAAAAATGGCTCAAAGAGTTCTTAAAACAACGCTTTGAAGATTTTGGAGCTTATGAGGATGCTATTGTCAACGGAGAATCCATTTTACACCACAGCGTACTAACCCCAATGCTAAATGTAGGACTCCTTACACCTCAGGAAGTTCTGGATGCTGCTTTTGACTGCGCCAAAGAATACGGTATTCCGATAAACTCCAATGAGGGTTTTGTTCGACAAATCATTGGTTGGCGAGAGTTTATTCGAGGTATGTACGAGTGTAAAGGGACTGAACAGCGAACCAAAAATTTTTGGGGTTTTGATAGAAAAATTCCCAAGTCATTTTACGATGGCACAACGGGAATTCCTCCAATTGACAACACCATCCAAAAGGTACTGAAAACAGGTTACTGCCACCACATCGAGCGATTGATGATTTTGGGCAACTTTATGGTCTTGTGCGAATTTGACCCAGATGACGTCTATCAATGGTTTATGGAACTGTTCATTGATGCCTATGATTGGGTGATGGTTCCCAATGTTTATGGCATGAGTCAGTTTGCAGATGGCGGTTTGATGAGTACCAAACCGTACATCAGTGGCAGCAATTATCTGATGAAAATGAGCGATTATCCAAAGGGTGATTGGCAAAACATTTGGGATGCTTTGTTTTGGAGATTCATGCACGTAAACCGTGATTTTTTTCAGAAAAACCCTCGTTTGGGTATGCTGATTGGAAGTTTCGATAAGATGCCTAGTAAAAAGCAAGAAAACTTAATCAATACTGCCAATGACTACCTCCAAAATTTGATTGACTCCTAATAGACTTGCTCCATTCATCTATTCCACCAAAATCTTCCCACTCCCAACCAATTCATTATTTTCTCCCACAAGTCTAAACAAATAAACTCCCGTCTCCAATTCTTCTCGCTTCAATATCCATTTTCACTCTCTATTTTTATTTTCAAAACTTTCGGTAGTTCTAAACAATATTCACCAAAAACTACAATGATTCACTATCTTTCACCGTAAAAAAAAGCTGCCACAAATCATTTTGCAGCAGCTTCATGTAAAAAAAAAATCTTGTGTGATTTATTTCTTCAACCCAATCTCTCTCAATCGCTCATCCAAATAACCGCCTGCCGTAATCGGTTCGTATTGAATCGGATGACCTTCCGTCACACAGTTCTCCAAACAGGTTAAATCCATTTCGGAACGAGGATGCAAAAAGAACGGAATCGAATAACGGGAAGTATTCCATTTTTCACGAGGCGGATTCACCACCCGATGCGTTGTAGAGCGCAATTTGTTGTTGGTCAATCGTTGCAGCATATCGCCCACGTTCACTACGATTTCGCCAGGTCCCGCATTGATGGGCAGCCACACATTTTCTTTGTTCAGCAGTTCCAAACCGTCCGCAGAAGCACCAACCAAAAGGGTAATCAAGTTGATGTCTTCGTGCTGTTCTGCCCGAATCGCATTTTTGGGTTCTTCGGTAATCGGCGGATAGTGAATTGCCCGCAAAATGCTGTTCCCATTGTGGATTTTATCATCAAAAAAATGCTCGTCCAAATCCAAATATATCGCAATCGCTTGCAGCAAATATTTACCCGATTCCTCAAAACTTCGATAAGCTTTTTGGATTACCTCATTGAAGGCAGGCAAATCTTCCACCATCACATTGTCGGGGTAATGGTCTTTCGGCATATCTTCTCCTTGAACCGTTTGTCCCCATTGGTAAAACTCCTTCAAATCTGGTGCATCGCTCCCTTTGGCGTGTTCCTTTCCAAATGAAGTATAACCCCGCTGTCCCGCCAAACCTTCTACTTCACATTGTTTTTTCTTAACTTTAGGAAGGTCAAAAAAGGCCTTTACTTGATTGTACAATACTTCAATTGTTTCATCGCTGATACCATGATTGACCACCGATACAAAACCAACATCTTCATAAGCTTTGCCCAACTTTTCTACAAAAGCCTGCTTTTGTTCGTCATTGCCCTTAACAAACTCTGATAAATCAACTCTAGGAATTGTTCGCATAGGAAATTTTATTTTAAATTAGATATTTAGTAGTTAAAACAACAATAATAGAAAATTGGTTAAAATAACTTCACTTTTTACATTATTCTGAGCAGCAAATTTACTATTTAACAAGTCACTTATCATAAACTCGTTATTTACAAACCTAACTCTTCCGATGAAATTAAAATTTATTTACCTAACTTTTTTACTCCTTACTATTTTCGCTAACAATCTCACTGGCAATAATAACACTTCCTATGAGTTTACCATGGCAAACAGTGAACTCAACTCTTGCACAAATCAGGTCAATTTAGGTCTTGTCAGCTATCCTATTTGCAGTATTTCAGAAATTGCAGTAGATTTAGGCAACTGCAATGATGATGGAACGTACTCTTTGACGCTCAACTTCCAACACGAAAATACAACTAACAACTTCTTTGACCTCCATTTTGGAACAATCAATTTGGGCTTTTTTGCTTATGCCGATTTACCGATTACCATCGAATCTTTCCCAACGAATGGCGGCCCAAATGACAGTATCACGGTTTCGGACAATGACAACCCCGAATGTAGCGCAACGCTTGAATTTCCAGCCTTGGAATGTCCTGTGGTCGGTTGCGAAATTGGCGAATTGAATGTCGAAGTTTTGGACTGCAATGAGGATGGAAATTTTGCAGTCGTTATCAACTTTGAGTTTGCGAATGTGGGTGATGAGGGTTTCAGAGTGCGAGGAAATGGAATGAATTACGGCAATTTCAGTTATGCAAATCTGCCTATTACGATTGACGGTTTGGCGGGAAATGGTGAAACGAATTACGAGTTTATCGTGATTGACAATGCCATTGAAGGTTGTTCTTCGGCGGCTGGTATTGGTACAGTGGATTGCGGTATTGAAGGAGATTGCAGCATCACCAATGTTTTTGCAGAAGCAGGAGAATGTAATGGGGATGGGAATTTCTTTGTGGATATTGAGTTTGATGTGACGTTTGGCAGCGAACAGGGTTTTACGATTAGAGGAAATGGCACGAATTACGGTACGTTTCAATACGGTCAAAATTTCTATACCGTTGGGCCATTGGTCGGAGACGGCACTACGATTTACGAATTTGTGGTGCGAGATATTCAAATGGAAGGATGCTCAGGCGTGTTTGTTTTCGATGAACCTGTGGATTGTGGGGGTGGAGATTGCAGTATTTCGGAGATTGTGGTGAATGTGGGCGACTGCAATGAGGACGGCACCTACAGTTTGACGCTTGATTTTCAGCACGAAAATACCATCAACAATTTCTTCGATTTGCATTTTGGAGAAATCAACTTGGGCTTTTTTGCGTATGCAGATTTGCCGATTACCATCGAGTCTTTCCCTACGAATGGTGGTCCAAATGATAGCATCACCATTTCGGACAACGACAATCCTGAATGTACTGCAACGCTTGAGTTTGCAGTTCCAAACTGTGAGGTAGTGGAGTGTGCCATTGAAGGCTTGATCGTAGAAAATTTGGGCTGCAATGAAAACGGCAACTTTGCGGTAAGCATTGATTTTGACTTTGCAAATGTGGGTAATGAAGGATTCAAGCTGCGAGGAAATGGTGTGAATTACGGCAATTTCAGCTACGCAAATTTGCCGATTGTGATTGATGGCTTGGTGGGGAATGGCGAAACGAATTATGAGTTTGTGGTCATTGACAATGCCTTTGAAGGTTGTTCTACTGCCATTAATTTTGGTGTAGTGATTTGTGAAACAGCCGAATGTGTTATCTCCAATGTGATTGCTGAAGCGCATGAATGTGATGAGAATGGGATGTTTTTGGTGGACATTGCTTTTGATGTCGAAAATCCTGCTGCTCAGACTTTCAGAATTAGAGGAAATGGCACGAACTACGGTACGTTTGAATATGGACAGGATTTTTATACGATTGGGCCTTTGGTTGGAGATGGCACTACGATTTATGAGTTTATCGTGCGAGATACAGAAAACGAGGGCTGTTCGGCTTTCACTGGACTGGGACCGATTGACTGTACTGCGCCTGATTGCAGTCTTTTTGATGTGGAGTTGGTGGTTGGCGACTGTGCGGAAGATGGCACTTTTAATTTGATGGTAGATTTTGCGTTTGAAAATGTCAGTGAATTGGGTTTTGGAGTTTGGGTCAATGAGGAACTGTTTGGTGAATTTGCCTACAATGATTTGCCAATTACCCTTGCAGGTTTGGATGCAAATGCTGTGGCGATTTACAATATTGGCATCAGTGATTTGGGTTTTGAGTCTTGCGAAGTAGTCGAAATGATTCCTTCTCCCGATTGTCCTGTGCTGTTGTGTACGGCGGATGCGGGTACGATGCCTTCCGAAATGGTGTTGGTTTGTGACGAAGATGCGGCTTTGATTGCAGCCGAAGGAGTAGTTTTGGAGAATGACGATGTGTTGGTGTATGTGCTGCATACAAGTCCCGACGAAACGTTGGGCGATATTATCGAAATTTTCTTTTCGCCGCAAGTCGACAATGCAAACTTTTCAGCGAATACCAATACGGTTTATTATTTTTCTGCAATTGCTGGACCAGAAGGTGATACAGACGACAATTTTCCCGATTTGAATAGTGAATGTACGAAGATTGCAGCGGGTACGCCTGTGGTGTTTTTGCAGCCTATCGAGATAGTTGTTGCAGAAGATTGCAATATGGAAACAGGTAATGTTGAAGTGTCTTTTATTGTGATGGGAGGATTGCCTGCTTTTGATGAAAATGCACTGTACAATACGGATGGTAATGGTATTTTTCAAGGAGGCACTGGAGAAATATTTACATTTGGAGGAATTCCAAATGGAGATACTTATACCATTATTGCCACAGATGAAAGCGGGTGTTCTACTATATTTTTTAGTGAACCAGTAGTATGTTTTAATAATACTGCTATCCCTTTACAAACTCCAATCAGTTTTTCATTAGAAGAACTATCGCCAAACCCAGTGAGTGATTGGCTTCACCTCGAAATTACGGCTGCCATCCCACATGACATCACCATGCGTCTGTATGATGTGGCGGGTCGAATTTTGGCGGAAAACCTGCAATCCCTTCAAGTGGGCACAAATGACTTTGATTTGGATGCAAGTGCTTATCCTACTGGGGTTTATTTGCTTTATTTGCAGAACTCTGAGGGAGTGTTGGTGAAGCGGTTTGTGGTGGATTGAACACAGAGTCAGTGACACACAGAGGGTTTCGACTTACTTGGCGTGAACTCTTAAACGCAGAGAGGCGAAGCCAGAGAAGTTTTATTTGAAGTGAATTAAAGAAAGTAAGGTGTTGGATGTTCTGGAAAAGGGATATTCAACACCTTTTTCTTATACTTCAATTCAACTTCCTCTTATGCACCTGTGGTATCAATATCCCAACTGCCGCTCCAACAAGGTAACCAACAATAACATCAGTTGGATAGTGTTTTCCACCTCTCACTCTCAAAAATCCTGTAATGGCAGGAACAACAGCAGCTGTTCCCCACACAAAAGGGCGGAGTTTGGAGTCAGGATTGAAATCCTGAAACATTTTGGCAGACATGAAATAAAATCCTGCCGACAAAGCTGCATGTCCAGAATAGAAAGATGATGTTGCAGCAGGGCTTTGACGAATTTCGTAGGGCAGTTCTCTGTCGTAGAGGTAAGGGCGTTTGCGTTTCACCAGTTCTTTGGTCAAAGCCGTGAGCGAATAATTGATAAAGCCCACTTCCAAAAAGAAAAAGCCGATTTGCCCTGCATGATTTCGGGCATCTTTGTCTGCCAGCAATAGTAAAGGTGCTATGGGTGATGTGACCAATAAAATGTCACTTGCTTGCTGCGCCTGAATACTTTTACGTTTAAATGCCCAAGTATCAATACCTTTGAGGGTAGAAGGGTCAAGAGCATCCAATTCGTCTGTATTCAAAAAAGGTTTGTTCTTAAATTTTTTTGCACTGATAGTGACTGCCAATCCACTACCCAACATCAAAGGTATATCCAATTTTCCTTTGATAACATAAGGATTATCGACTTGAGCGACTAATTCTACTTGGTTATAACAAGTCAAAAATAGGCTGCAAAAAATGAGTAAATAGTGGGTCTGTTTTAATAAAATCATAGCACAAGTATAAGTTTTTTGATCATTCTACCCAAATTTTCTTCTGCAATGATGTAGATATTTCCATACAAAAGTCATTGAATTATTATTTTATACAACTATCTTTATCATTTCAAGCATTATTAAATGTCTAAATTAATCACCATGTCACTTTTCACCGAATTTATCCTTCAATCTATAGAATACATCCACCTCAATTTACCTCGCATTCACAAGTGTCTGAGCGAAATATCAGAAGAGGACCTTTGGAAACGCCCCAATGAACATTCTAACAGCATCGGAAATTTAATCGTGCATTTGTGTGGAAACATCACCCAATACATTCATTCTGGTTTGGGAGGAGAACCAGATATTAGAGAACGAGACTTGGAATTTAACCGTACAGGAGGCTTGAGCAAAGCACAGATTTACACCAAAATTGAAGCAGTTACGGATTTCGCCATCAAAATTTTGAAGGATTTAACGGAAGAAGATATATTGAGGGTACACAAAGTTCAAGGCTTTGAAATGTCAGGAGTAGCCATTATTGTCCATGTTACCGAACACTTTTCTTACCATACTGGGCAAATTACTTTCTACACCAAGTTGCTGACCGACAAAGATATGGGTTATTACGAAGGACAGGATTTGAATGTAACGGGCGAGTAAGTTCTACTTTCCTCAAAATCAGAGAAAAAACAATCCATATCCTATGGCTATTGCACCTACAATAAAACAGTAAAAGGAGAAGTAGATAATCTTACCTTTGTTCACCAAAGCTATCATCCAATTACAGGCAATCACTCCAGCTAAAAAAGCAGCTACAAAACCTGCAATATAAGGCATCATCGCAGTATCTTGACTTAACCCCGTATCTTCCGTCAAATCTTTGACCTTCAAAATAGTTGCCCCCAATATTGGAGCCAATACCATCAAGAAAGAAAACTTGGTAGCTGCTGTTCGGCTGATTCCCAATGCCAATGCCGTAGAAATAGTTGTTCCTGAGCGAGAGATACCAGGAAGAATGGCAACAGCTTGTGTCAAACCGATAATCAAAGCATCTTTGAATCCCACTTCTTTGGTTTCTTTCCTTTCGAGTTTGGTGAGAAATAAAATGCCTCCTGTAAGGATTAAAAAACAACCGACCATTACGATTCGCCCTTCAAACAGTGCATTGATTTGATCTTCAAAAAATAAACCAACCAATCCAACAGGAATCATCGAAACGGCTAATTTGGCAATGTATTGGGTTTCGGTATCCCATTGAAAGCGAAAAAGTCCTTGAATGAGTCCCCATATCGTTTTCCAAAATACAACAATGATACTCAACACCGTAGCACCATGCACAATGATGGTAAAAGTTGCATCATTCGCCCCTTCTACTCCTAACAATGCTTTTCCCAATTCGATATGACCACTGCTGCTGACAGGCAAAAATTCGGTCAATCCCTGCAAAATTCCTAAAATAATGGCTTCAATTATTGACATTCTTGGCAGATGATGAATAGTGAGTTATGAATGTTGAATAGTTTATCAAAATTGTGCCAAACTATTTTAAGAATCGGTTGGAGTTTCCTCAGGTTTGAGAAAAATGGCAATGACCTGCATCGCAAAACCTGACAAAATCACAATAGGAGCAATTATCGTTGCCCGCACACCATATATTTTGTCCACATCGTAGTTTTCCATTGGATTTTCAGAAGGCCCGACATTCATCAACATAAATCCAACCAAAATTAGTCCTATGCCAATAAGTACATAAATATAATTTTTCCTTCCAAATAACATTTTGTTGGGGAGACTCATAGTGCAATATAAAATTTAAAACGGTACAAATTTAAAACGTAAAAGTAAGCATATTTGCTTTCCCATGTATTACCCTCTTCAAAGATTTCGGTTCAATACTACAACGAAAGCCTCAACTTTGGTAAGTTGAGGCTTTTGTTTCTCGATTTAGAATTTTGAAGTTTATTCTGAAAAATCTGGAATGTTTGAAAACATGTATGCCCTCAAAAGAAAACTTCAAAAGTCTTTATCTCATACGAAAAACTTATTTTATTGGAACGAAATCAATTAGTAAGACCACAAATTGTGTTCTGTTTCAAACAATTCATTTTTAATTCTTTCAGATTCGATCAAAGCATCACGCCCAGTAGCGTAGTCCTTGATACGTCTGTCTTGAATATTCGACTCCTTCATGATATAACTTGCAAAAAAGCGCATTTCAAAGATATCATCCCAAGTTAAGCGCATTGCATCATTTTGAGGATTGAAGGTTTCGTAGTTGATAAAGTATTTACGAAATTCTGGGTAGTAAATCCAAAACATCGCTTCTTGTCCACGGTAATTTCCATTTTCGTCAATTACGTCACGAATAGGAGCCATTCCCAAAATACGCACCTGCATGGTAGAAGATTCTTCATCAAATACCCAATCTTCTTTCAAGCGAAACTGTTTTACTGATGTCCAATTGAACTCATTTCGTACAATCTCTTGTTTTTCTTCGTAAGTAACAGGATCAATAACAAAAATCGTGTCCACAGAATTTAGACGAGAATCCATATCTGCCTGAGTAGTAATTGTAGTAAAACTGTCATCTAAAAACATGCGAGCGTCAGGGTTTTTATTGATAATTTCCAACAATACCTGAATAAAAGGCTGCTCAGGATAGATAAAAGGCAAATTCATTTTTTGCTGTGTATCAATTACTCTCCAAACACGTTTTTGCCAGAAGACATCAGCTTCTCGAATATCATCGTATGCCAAGATTTTTTTCTCTTTTACAGATATCTTGTCATAAACACCATCCCTAACAATAGGAACAGGTGAGTTAGAAGGTGCTTCAGGCTGACCACCACCTTCTTCGCCATAGCCTTCTTTGTTGTCTTGTGCCAACGCAACATCAGGAGCAACAGTAAGACCTAAAAATAAAATGCTTGCAAGCAATAAGAAGTATTTCATTGTATCCAAAAAATTTTGAAGTTTGAATAAAGACAATTAATGTTAAAAATATAAGCCACAACTTCTATTTTAGATAATGTTTCTTATCAAAAATAATTGAAGTTGTTTTTCAATAGAATAGGTGAGGGAGTCGTACAAAAAAGAGAGTCGTTTTCAGTTTATTTGTTAGTCAGTATGAAAAACGCTCAAACTGTCTTTCATAGTATGAACGATGCTTCATTTTTTACACTGCAAAAATAAAAAAAGGGCGAGATAAAATTTTTATTCACAGCAATTAAATGAAGTGAAAACTATTTTATCGCACCCTATTCTTACTATATTAAATTAATCCGATGATAATATCACACAAATTAAATAATCTTGAAAGACATCGTTGGTAGTTTACGAGTAGTTCCGTCTGGACCTTTTACTCGAATATTGTCGAAGTAGTAAATATCTCCGACACTTGCTTTGCTAATCAATGCCTGTGCAGAGCCATTGAAGGCAGCTCCTTGATTGCTGATTACCTGCAAATCTTCACGAAGTTTTGCATAGGTCATCTCAAAACCCAACACGTCAAAACGAGCATCAAAATCGAAATCTTCTAAGATAGCCAAAACTCCACGTTGTGCACGCATCTCACCAGATTTCATACCACCACCAGCGTTCTTGCCTAATTTTGCAGTAGGATCAGGAATACGTTTTACACGGAATTTAACTCCTCCTGAATAAGTTCCACCTGTTGCCTTAGGCCCTGATACATTTACAGTAGCTTCCCCAGGAGAATTTACTCTAACAGTATAACTTCCGCCGTTTCCTTTTATCGTACCACCTGTCATAGAAACCTGTGTTTGGTCTTTACGAATACCTGTGATGGAAGCAGAAACAGGGTTATCCACACCAATGTAGAATACATTCATCTTGTCAGCAGAAACAACTGCAACGTGATCAGGTGGGTTTACCACCTCGTATTCCACTTTGTCAGTGTACGTCTTCGTTTCACCAGTACCTGTTTTAGTTGTAATGCTGATGTTCAAAGTTTGTTTACCAACCGAAGTTGTTTTTGTTTTGTAAACAGCCATACCATCTGCATCAAGAGGAAGCCCTCTGCCACCTGCACTAATAGTCGGGCGAGACATAGAACTTGTTGCCGCCAAATAAATCTTCGCTTCGAAGTCTTCGCCAGTTATCAGTTTAGTAGAGTTAGGAATCGCAGCTACTTTGAACTTGTCAAATAGAATTGTTTCTTCACTCACCTTGCTGAACAAGAGATCTACAAGTGCAGCTTCACTCGCAACGGCATCATTACTATACTTACTCAAAAGTGTTCTTACTGCTAAAGCAGGAATAGAACCGAATGTATAAGTACCCCAATCTACCTTGCGAGGACCATTTGCCACATCATCAGGAAGTTTGTTTACTTGTAATGTAATACTCGGTTCTGCGGCTTTTCTATCTTCTTCTTTTGTAAGAAGGTTTAGAAATTTATCACGATAAGATTGAATCGTATCATGCAGTTGCATACCCAATCCCTCTTCTACAAACATTCGATTTGGTGTATCCAAATCGTCTTTTTTCGCAAGTTCACCTGTTTCTTCCTCTATACCAACTTCTTGTACAAGTTTGGCATCAATCGAATTGATGTATTCTCTGAATTGAGCAGAATAAGCACGAGCTTTACCTGCTGCATCTAAGAATTCTTGACCTCTTTTTTCTTTATCTACTTTAATTTTGAAAGCTTCCATAGTATTGTTCACTTTCGTATTCAAGGCAGCTTCAGAGGTTTGAATACCTTCTCTCAATAATTTGAAGGCATTAAGGATTTCGGCGGACACGTTGAGTGCTAACAGCGCAATCAGCACCAAGTACATGATGTTGATCATCTGCTGCCGGGGTTCCTTTGGAATAGACATATATTACTTAATTTTTTAGGTTACATAATAAAATTACCAATGTTCGTACTATTGAGGAGTTGAATCCTCAAGTAATACTGTCTATTTGCCTTTAGCACCCATTGACATTGCAGAAAGCATGTTGCCATATACGGTGTTCAATGAACTCAAGTTCTGAGCCAATCCAGCCATTTGCGTTTTGTATTTCTTCGTATCTTCTACAGATTCGTTAAGATTTTCAATCGCATTGGTTAGGTTGCCATAGAATTTGTTCATTGCTTTCAAGTGATTATTGGTGTCTTGCAACTCCAATTCGTACACTGCGTTCAATGCTGCAAGGTTTTTAGAAACCGCTGAAACTTGTTCTTGGTATTTACGGGTATGTTCAGTAGCTATTTCTAACTCACCAGCTACCCCGGCAGCTTTATCATAAGCCAATTTCACTTTACCAAGAGATTCCGCAGCTGCCTTCGCACTTTTAGAATACTCACTTGTTGCACCTGTTGTGCTTGTTACGTCTGTTAGAGAAGCAAGGTTTTTACCTAACTCACCTAGATGACCGCCCAATCTTTTGATAAGGTTTTGGTTTACACCACTTTCGTCTAGTTGTCTGTTAAGTTCTGCTGTTACATTATCTACAGGCGCAGCTGTAGAAGAAATCGCATTTACTTTTGCTTTGTGGTCGTCCAAACCTGGATACAATTTTTCCCAGAAATACTCCTTGTGAGGAGGCAAGAAACCTTGAAGGAAGAAAATTGAAGCTTCCCAAATCATTGAGAACATCAATACTTCGTTCGCACCTTTCCAGTGCAGAATCTTGAACATTGCTCCGAGAATAATCATACCAGCTCCAAAACCAATCCACCAGTTTTTGAATCTTTGAAAGCCTTGAGAATGATACCAAGCCATAGTGTTGAATAAGTTTTTAAGTTTTTAAAAAAGAATAGTTTAGTTGAAACAAATCAACTTAGGAAGTTTTCACTACCGACAAAATAGATTGCAATGTAGTGAAAACTTCGTAGGATTAAAAATTGTGCGCTATTCACTTAATAAAAAAACGCTAAATTAATATTTATCATCGACAGAACGTCCGAGGAAGGTCAAAGTCGAACGGAAGCCAATGTATGATTTTGCAGTATCTTGATATTCCCAGTGACGAGTACCTGTTTGTATGTAATAAGCGATGTCTTTCCAAGAACCGCCTCTGATTACTTTTCTTCTCATTGTAGGAGTATCTTCTTCTTTTACGTCGTAACGAATATCAGGGTTCATGTCATGGTCAAAAGAGTAGGCATTTTCGTAGAAAGCGGTTGAAGTCCACTCCGATACGTTTCCTGACATATTGTATAGACCATAATCATTTGGGTGGTAAGAGTCTGCACGAACAGTGTAGAAACCACCATCTTCAGGGTAGTTACCTCTACCAGGTTTGAAGTTAGCCAACAAACAACCTCTTTGGTTTCTCACATAAGGTCCACCCCAAGGGTAAGGAGCATTTTCCAAGCCACCTCTTGCAGCATATTCCCATTCATGTTCAAAAGGAAGACGGAATTCTTCACTCATGGTTTCTACATTAGCATGGTCATTCCAGAATTTGGTTCTCCATGCACAGAAAGCCGCTGCTTGATTCCAGTTTACTCCCACTACAGGATAATCGTCAAAAGCAGGGTGAGAGAAGTAATTACGAGTCATTGGCTCATTGTAAGAATAAGAGAAATCATGTACCCAAGCCAAAGTATCGGGATAGATAGAAGCTTTTTCTGTTTTAATGAAAGAACTTCTTGCTTGATTTCTATTAGCAGTTTTTGCAGCTGCTTTCCAATCGTACCAATCATATTCAAAGACCAATTCAGTGGTATTCAAATCTTTTCTTCCCCAGAATTGATCGTCTCCTTGATAGTACATTCTTTCCAATGCACCAGCATCTTCTGAATCGGGCGACCAGTCAATGTCGTAAGTCCAATCAAGTTTTTGATCACCACTGTCTGTTTCATCAAAGTGACCCAAAAGTGTGTGTCCAATAGAGTCACGTACATAGTACACGAACTCACGGTATTCATTATTGGTAATTTCGGTCTCGTCCATGTAAAATCCTTGGATAGATTTGGACTTACTTCTTTGAACGAGCGAGTTATTGACATCTTGATCACTCGGTCCAGTATGGAATGTTCCTGAAGGAATGTAAGCCATACCATGAGGATTAATATGGTCCCAGTCGGGTCTGTCTAAAACCCCCATTACCTGCCCAGTATCATTCACTTGCTTGGAGCGTTGGCAACTAAAGTTAACGCATACAAGTAATATTAAAGCACAGCCTAATGCAAATCTTTTCATACGAAGAGCAATTTAAAACACAAGTTATATTAAAAAATAAGAAATATTTTTGAGTCGCAAAATTAGTTTAATTTGTTTTCCTTTCAAAATTTCGCTTACAAAAATCTCGGTGTATATATCGCCTTTCCTTTTTTTGTCGGAAGTATATTTTGAATCTTATAGTTCACCGATAATTCATGTGAGCCAGAACTGGCATTTCTTAGGGTAGATAGGGTAAAATCGTAGGAATACATAAGTGTTAGTTGACGACTAATATCAATTCCAGCTAATATAGAAACAGCATCGAATGAGTCAGGTTCGAGTCCCCGAAATGCTAATCCACCTTTAAAAATATCTCCAAAGGCAGCGATAGCACTTATCTCTCCTTGCAATTTCACCAAATCAGACTTTAGCAATAACGAGGGATACAAAACTATATTGCCTATCTCCATTTCATAAGCACTAAATAAGAAAAAATGACGGTTGAAACCAATTCCATAATTTTCTCCAGAAGGCGTACTAAAGTCGATTGTAGGTTCTAATAGATTTTGAGCAGACAAGCCGATAGTCAACTTATCAGACTGCAAATAAATACCAAACCCTGCATCAGGCGCAATTCCCGATGCTACTCCCAAAGGAATGAAATCATCTTGGTGATCAATTCCACCAATATAATCTCCACTTGGAGAACGGAGTTTATTCCCATTTATACTTTTTTGAATTCCTCCTATACTAAAGCCAATCGCAAGGTTAGCTCTCGCCCCTATTTTAGCTCGATAAGCATACGAAAGCATCAAGCCTGTGTTGCGTTCTGCCCCAAGCAAATCATTGACAATGTTTAATCCAATTCCACTTTTTATCCCTGCAACAGGCAAATGTACTCCTACCACTTGTGTCATAGGACTTCCTTCAATGCCCAACCATTGCATTCTAATTCCCGCCTCTACATTCACATCCTCCTTACTTCCAGCATAAGCAGGATTATAAGTCAAGCGGTTGTTCATATACTGAGTGAGTTGTGTAAATTGTTGAGCTCGACTCACCGTAGCACAACAGAACCAACTTACGAGTAACAATGTAATTGTTTTTTGCAGACTATTCATATACCAACTAAAAACGGCTATTAGATAAAATTATTGAGTAGCTTATTTTTTTTTCAATAATGAAGCAATTTAGATAACACAATTTTAGAGGAATATCCCCATTGGTTAGGAGAGTAGTTTTGAAAGGTTCAAATGTTTGTTTGATGTTCAATGGCGGCTTATTGACGAAACAACAATGAATTGAAAATAAAATACTTATGAAGTACAAAAAAACTTGCCCTCCATAAACAATTGAATATCAATAATAGTGTATTTTTTGCAAAAATATCCACCTTTCACATCAATGGCTCACAAATATAGCGAAAATAAATTGGTACTATTCACAAGAAGTAATCCAATATGTCATAAAAGTTGCGGAAATAGTCTTCATAGAACCAAAGATAGAAGCTGGCTATCAAAAATTAGGGTTCACCCAAAACAATTTTCACTTCAATTCCTTCACCGTTTCCACAGGACGTTCACACACAAAATTCTGACATCGGTATATCAGCGTTTTACCTTCCACATATCTGTTCGCCAACAAAGGGTGTTGCCCCTCTCCTTTTTCATCCATCATCAAAAGTTTATTCGGCACAAACAATTGTTGAAGTTCCGCCGTCAAAACAGCCGCATTTTCACCCACAACTGCCAACTCTTGAAGCGGAAACACCAAATAAGTCATCACATTCAACCAACGAGCAAAAGAAGTCGGGTATTTTGATATAGATTCCTCCATACTCTTCACCATCTGAACCGCCCTTTCGTGGTATTTCGGCTCATCTAATAATACCGCCAACTTCAATAAATTGTGCGCCATCGTAGAATTACCCGAAGGAGTCGCATTGTCGTAAAATTCCTTCTTTCGAAGCACAATGTCTTGCTGGCCTTTGGGTGTGTAATAAAACAAAAATCCTTTGGAATCTTCAAAATTTGCAAAAACATAATTCGTCAATTTTGCAGCCCACTCCAATAACCTTTCGTCAAAACTGATTTGAAATACTTCAATGATGGCTTCAATGAGTAAAGCATAATCGTCCAAAAATGCGGGGAACTGTGCTTTGCCATTCTTATAAGTATGCTTCAATTCGCCACTATCTCCTACCGCAAATTTGTCAAGCAAAAATTGAAGGTTATTGACTGCAATTTCCTTATAGTGCCCTTGCTGCAATGCCTGATACGCTTTCGCAAAAGCAGTAACCATCATCGCATTCCAAGACAAAATAATTTTATCGTCCAACCCAGGTTTTACCCGTTTTTCTCTCACTTCAAAAAGTAACCTTCTTGCCCTTTGAAGCCTTTCCTTCAATGCTTCAACAGACATCTTTTCCTGCGCTGCAAAATCTTGGTAAGTCGTTTCTCGGTTCAAAATATTCTTGTGTTCCCAATTTCCACCTTCCGTCACCTCATAAAAACGGTTAAAGATTGCAGCATCGTCCTTCAATATTACATCAATTTCCGACTTGTCCCACACATAAAACTTCCCTTCAACGCCCTCCGAATCGGCATCATACGACGCATAAAACCCACCATCAGGATGCAGCATTTCTCGCTCCACAAAAGCCAAAGAATCTTCAATCGCCTCTCGGTATAAATCCTTTTTCGTCAACTTATAAGCATCCGAAATCAAACCCACCAATAGCGCATTGTCGTACAGCATTTTCTCAAAATGCGGTACCAACCACTTTTTATCTACCGTATAACGAGCAAAACCGCCTCCAATTTGGTCGTAAATCCCACCAAAAATCATTTTATCTATCGAAAACAGCGCATGATTCAATGCCGATTCGGTTTGGGTGTAGTGGTAATAATTCAGCAAAAATTCTAACCCCATGCTCCCAGGAAACTTAGGCGCACCTCCAAAACCACCATCATCCGCATCAAAATACTTAGTCATTTTCTGAAAAATCCCCTCCAACTGCTCGGCTTCAAAAGGTTGCTCAAAATCCAACCCAATCAAGGTATTTTGGCTCGTGTTTTGGTCGCTTGTCGCAATATGGTAAGTCAGTTGGTTTGCCTGTTCCTCCACATCCTTCCTGCGAGTCTTGAAAACATTAGAAATCTGCTCCAAAATTTGCAGCCAACTCGGACGGTTGTACATCGGTTTTGGAGGATAATAGGTACCTCCATAAAAAGGTCGTCCATCTGGAGTCAAAAAACAATTCAAGGGCCAACCACCCGAACCCGACAACATCTGCACCGCATCCATATAAATCTGGTCGACATCAGGACGTTCCTCTCTATCCACCTTGATGTTCACAAAATGCTCATTCATATACGCTGCCACTTCTTCTGACTCAAACGACTCTCGTTCCATCACATGACACCAATGACAAGCCGCATAACCAATGCTCACCAATATCGGTTTGTCCTCCTTCTGCGCCTTCTGCAGTACTTCGATTCCCCAAGGATGCCAATCTACGGGATTGTGGGCGTGTTGGAGAAGGTAAGGGCTGCTTTCGTGGATTAAACTATTTGTGTTCATTATGTTTGGATTGATAAATATTTAGGAGTTGATGGGGCATCACACTGAAGAACTTACATAAAACAAAGAAGCTATCGTATCATAACACAATGCACATCCTCTAAAATTTCCTTTAAGTGGTCAAAATCTTTATCCGTTGTAATTAATTCAGCCTTCAAAGCAAAAGCAGTAGCAGCTATCCCAATATCATTTTTACCCATATTTCGGGCAGAAAGTCCTGAGCGTAGAGGTAAACTTGGATGTTTGCCTTGGCTAAAAGTGTCAATTTCGATATAGGGTACAAGTAGATAATCGTCAATTTCATAAATCGGAAAATTGTTTAGAACGTATTCCAGCTTCTTCACTTTTTTAGCTCCCCAACCGAGTTGTATGGCGAGTGAATATAATTCTGCAACGGTTGCAAAAGATACAGCAGATTCATTGGGAGCATCCAGAGGGCGGTAAGTATTGTTAATAAATTCCCATGTTTCAGAATCACGCACTAAATGAATGAGAACACTGGTATCCAATATAAATTTTCTCATTTGGTCAACATACTTAAAAGTTCTTCAACAGATTCATCGCCAGCCCACTTTCCTACTACAGCCTCTTTATTCATTTTATAACTTGCACTTACTTTGTCCGCATCATTTACAGAAACCATCTTTAGTTTGGAAAAAGAAACGTTTGGAATTTTTGTACTGAAAGACAAACCAACACTCTGATTTCTTTTTTGAAACCTTTTTGCCATTTCATTTAAGTACTTCAAAGTGTCCTGACCTTTCTTTTCTTCTTGAGGAATGTATTTATAAATCTCTTGAACGAGTTTTTCTTTATCACTATCAGAAAGTTGACGAACCAACTGTGAAATATCTTCATAACCAAGTCGAAATGTTACATTATAGGAATTAGATACCATTATCAAAAGTTTTAGGTTAGAACCAATGTTGTTAATTTAATAACCAATTTTCAAGAATATCTGTTCAGAATAGCCGAAATAAAAATCTCTCCACCTCTCCGTTCAATTTCCAAAATCCAGTGCAGAAAAAACTCCGTGTTCAATTTACCAAGTCAAGTGAGAAATATCCATTATCCCAATATCAAATATCTTTCTTCAAAGCCTCCCAAAGCACCTCCACAGGATGTTTCGCCTTTCTCCCTGTTCCATCCCAAATCTGATGTCGACAGCTCGTTCCAGGCGCAGCAATCACCATTTTTTCGCTCGCACTCCGCACCGCAGGAAACAGCACCAATTCTCCGACCTGCATACTCACCTCATAATGTTCCGCCTCATACCCAAACGAACCCGCCATTCCACAACAGCCCGAAGGAATCACTTCTACCATATAATTCCTCGGCAAAGACAAAGCAAAAGCCGAAAAATCGGTAGAAGACAAAGACTTTTGGTGGCAGTGACCATGCAGTTTGATGTAGAGCGTATCGTCCGTAAATTGGTCAGAAGTGATGTTGCCATTTTGCAGCTCTCGATACAAAAACTCCTCCATCATCAAGGCATTTTTACCCAACACCTTAGCCTCTTCCCTGTCTTTTTCCGTCACCAATTTTGGGTATTCATCCCGAAAACCCAAAATTGCAGAAGGTTCAACACCCACCAAAGGCGTTTCCTCGCTTACCAAGTCCTTGAAAATAGCCACATTCTTTTGTGCCATTTGCTGTGCATCTTCCACAAAACCTTTCGACAAATGCGCCCGACCACTTTCCTCATGTTCTATCATCTCCACCTCATAACCCAAATGTGCCAACAATTGAATCGCATCAATACCCACTTTGGTATCGGTGAGGTTGGTAAATTCATCGCAGAAAAAATAGACCTTTCCCTTCAATCGCTTCTCAATACCTCCAAAGTGCATAAACGCTTTTGCAGCCATTTTTTGATACTCTTTTTTGTACCATTTCCGCAAAGTCGTTTTGTAGAGTGAAGGTAAGGAACGTTCTGGTGCAACACCCATTATTTTTTTGAGCAAAGGAGCAGTCAATCGACTTGAAGTGAATAAGTTACTAATCATAGGCAATATTGCAGCCATACCATTTAGTTTTCCAAAATTGGCGAACAATTTGGCTCGGCGAGGAATGCCGTTGCTTTTGTAGTATTGGTACAAAAATTCGGCTTTCATCGTAGCCATGTCCACGTTTGAAGGACATTCCGAAGTGCAGCCTTTACAGGACAAACACAAGTCTAAAACATCGTAAATTTCTTGCTGATTGAAGGGATTGTCGTAGTCTTGGTTTCGGGTCAAAAATTCCCGCAAAATATTTGCCCTCGCTCGTGTGCTGTCTTGTTCGTTTCGAGTCGCCATGTAGCTCGGACACATCGTTCCGCCCGACAAATGCGTTTTGCGGCAATCACCCGTTCCGTTGCATTTTTCCGCCATTCGCAAGATGCCGCCCGTTTCCGAAAAGTCAAAAACGGTGTCAAATTCAGGCGTTTCTTGCTCGGCTTCGTAGCGCAGCGAAGTATCCATTGGCGCAGCATTGACAATTTTTCCAGGATTGAAGATGTTTTGTGCGTCCCACGTTTGCTTGAGTTCTCGAAAAAGTTGGTAGTTTTTTTCACCCACCATAATCGGTATAAATTCCGCCCGCACACGCCCATCACCATGTTCACCACTCAACGATCCATCGTATTTTTTGACTAACCTTGCAGAAGCCTCGCCAATCTCCCGAAACATCCGACGATCTTCCGTTTTCTTCAAATCCAAAATCGGACGCAGATGCAATTCTCCCGCATCGGCATGGGCATAATAAACAGATTGCTGCTCAAATTTTTCCATGATTTTGGTAAAATCTGCAATGTAATTGGGTAAATCCTGCAATTCTACGGCAGTATCTTCAATCACCGCAACAGGTGCTTTGTCGCCAGGAATGTTCGCCAACACGCCCAAACCAGCCGACCGCAAAGCCCAAACTCGGCTCACATCAGGTGGAATCACTCTTGGGAAATGATAGCCCATTCGGTTGTCTTTCAAGTCCTTTTCAATGGCGTTCAATTTACGGGCAACATCCGAACTGCGCTCTGCTCCTGCTTCAATAATCAACACCGCCTTGGGGTCGCCTTCAATGAAAAAACGGTTTTTTTGCTGCTCAATATTTGCCTTCGTACAATCCAATACGATTTTATCCATCAATTCTACCGCCCTCACCTCATGCTTCATCACCAAAACCACTGCCCGCAATGCCTCATCAATCGAATCAAAATGAGCGCACAACAAACCAATTTCGGGAGGAGGAAGCGGATTGAGGTGGATTTTGATTTCGGTGATAAACGCCAAAGTACCTTCTGAGCCTGCAATGAGTTTGCAGAAATTGAAGTTGTCACCTCCCGAAGTGAACATATTGCTGTTTAAGAGTTCGTCCAAAGCATATCCTGTATTGCGGCGGCGAATACTTGGTTTGGGAAACTGCTCCCGAATTTCACGCTGTTTTTCAGGGTGATTGAGCGTTTGGCTAATGTGTCGGTAAATTTGACTTTCAAGACTGCTACCAATGCACTTTTGGCGAAATTCGTCTTTGGTTAAAGATTTGAATTCGACCTCCGAACCATCGCTCAAAATCGCTTTGATCTCCAATAAATGATCACGGGTATTGCCATAAACGGTTGAATATGTGCCACAAGAATTGTTGCCAACCATTCCGCCAATCATCGCCCGACTTGCCGTTGAGGTAATCGGTCCAAAGTGCAATCCGTAGGGGTTGAGGTGTTTGTTGAGGTCGTTGCGAATCACCCCTGGCTGTACCCTCACCCAATTTTGTTCGGCATT
Source organism: Chitinophagales bacterium (assembly GCA_041392475.1). Classification (NCBI taxonomy): domain Bacteria; kingdom Pseudomonadati; phylum Bacteroidota; class Chitinophagia; order Chitinophagales; species Chitinophagales bacterium. The sequence continues at coordinate 1,028,696 of JAWKLZ010000002.1, forward strand.
GACTTTTAATATTTTGGTAAAATGTTTGGACACATCGACCACGATTCCATCCCCCACACACTGCCCTGCAAGTGAAGTGCCTGCCGTTCGGGGAATGATGGAAGTTTTGTTTTGGCGGGCAAATTCGATGATTTTTTTGAGGTCGTCCGTATTTTTCGGAATCGCTACTGCAAGTGGCAATTCTCTGTAAACAGATGCATCTGTGGCATAAATCGAGCGCATCATTTTATCGAAGTGTAAATCACCTTCCAGTGATTTTTGCAATTTTTGAAGTTGGCGTTGCATAGTTTACTTACAAGGTACAATAATGGCACAAGTTAGGGAATTTCGTATTGCTTTTCTTAAATCCCACTTCAAATGTCGCCGAACCTAAAGGTGTCGGCGAATTTTTCGCTGCTTGTTCTAAATGAAAATTCGCTGTCGTTTGAAAAACACGGCGGTATTTGAGGGGGATTGCAAACTTATGTTCAATGGAAGATGTTGTTATATCAATACAAATATGCAATGAAGATTACCTTTACAACTTTGCTATTATTGGGGCTTACACTAAGTTCTAATGCACAAGAGAAAGAATTTTTGATTGGCAAATGGAGATTTGAAGATTTTGTAGAAAAACAAGAGATGGACTCGGTGGGTCTAATGTTAAAGGAAATGATTTTTAAAGAGGAAACCTTTTATTTCAAAACCAATCAGCGTTATCAAAACGTGAACGAAACAGGGAACTGGCGTTTGAACGAGAATGAAAGTGAGATTGTATTTACAAGCGATGATGGCTACGAATATTCTAATCGTTTATTGAAGTTGTCAAAAGACACCTTGATTATTGAGATGGGAATGGGAAAAGAAGGTATTGTTTTTAGCAGAACACCTTTGACAGAAGAAGATGATTTTGAGGAAGTGCCTATCAAATTGCAAACAATGAGTGCAAGTATAGAGGAAATTTCTCAAAAATGGTATTTACAAAAAAAGGATGTTCCTACCAGTAAAAATCAAAGACTTTCCATACTCTCAACAACTCCAATGCTCTCATACCAAATTAAAGGTTCTTACATCCAACTTTCCAAAAACGGAAAGTACAAAGCCCGATTTGATAAGAATAGAATTAAAATCAATAGTATGTGGAAATTTGGAGAGGGCAATAAATCTATTATTGTTCCATTCGTTGGGTCATGGAAAGCGATTTGGAATATCCATAAAATCTCTGAAACCGAATTGATTTTGATTAAAGGGAATAGCCAAAAATGGTATTTCTCAACAAAAAAATAGAACACCTCTATGGAAATCCATCTCAAAATAAAGATTGATTTAGAAGATTTTATCAAAATGGGAAAATTTGACCTGCTAAAAATCGGCATGACCAAATCTGAGATTTTGGATATCTTTCCAAAACCAGAAGATTGGGCAGTTGCTAAAAACTACACCAAATCCAATATTTGGATATATGGAAATTTTGAATTTCATTTTGTTGAAGATGAGTTATATATGATTTTCAATGACTACATCGACACAATGGATGGAGGCAAATCATTAGAGTTGAAAAAATGGATATTTACTAATGAAAGAAGTAAAACGCTGATTGAAATTATGCAGATTTTTAACAAAGACTGCGTTGATTTTGAAAAGGTCGGCAATTCCTTGGGGCAAGTTATTATCCGAGTCATGGAATCTGATGTTTGCCTGACTTTCAGTCTAAAAGATTCTTTTGACAATCCAACAACAATAAAGAAAGAAATCAATGATTTTGAACTAATCGCCATTCACAAAACTGCTCGTCCAGGGCTGTAATTGCGGTCTTCAAAAGGGTAGTTAAGCGCATCAAAATCCGAGGGGGAAATTTGAAGGACGGGGTGTAGGTGAATACTGTTAAGTGTTTCCATTGTAGTGTATTGAAGTATGTTTGGTGCTTACAACACAATGGATTTACCTAAATAGTTCCATTTAGAATTTGGAGGAGGTGTAGGGTGCAAAAAGAGTAATGGTCTTAAAACAAAAAAGGCTTCAAAACCACGACAGTTTTGAAGCCTTTTTACATTTATTTGGAGGTCGAAAGCGGATTCGAACCGCTGTAGAAGGTTTTGCAGACCTCTGCCTAGCCACTCGGCCATTCGACCATTATTTAAAACAGAACGCAAAGATAGTTTTTTTTTATTTCACACAAAAATTTTTATTCAAAAATACTTTTCTACTTCAATGTAAGTGCGCTCCACCTTTGAAGTAAAGGGTGGATGCCATTTAGATACCCTTACTTTGATGTGTTTCAAATCAACTTTCAATGCAATCACTTGTGTTAAGATTTGCTGCGCTACATGCTCAATTAGTTTTGCAGGTTTTTGCATGACCTGTTGTGTGATGGCAAACACCGTTTCGTAGTTAATCGTTCCCGAAAGCTCGTCTTTTTCGGCTGCAATATCAAAATTGGTACTTAAATATACATCCACAGTATATTGTCCACCAATGATTTGTTCTTCGGCATAATAGCCATGATAGGCATAAAATTCCATTCCTTCGAGGGCAATCAGTGACATTCTTTGTATTTTTGTGGCTTTAAATATAGACGCAAGGTATTTAGACTTTGGATGAAAGAAGTAGGAAGTAAGATGCAAGATATAAAGAGTTGATAATCAAAATCTTACCCCATTGACATGATTGGGTGCAAATAATTGGTTATTAATCAATTAAGCTCTTACTTCTTGCATCTTTGCTCCTTCGTCCAAAGTCTAAAAGGTATAAGACAAAAAGCGTAAGAACTTTTTCACTGCAATTTTGTCTTTTCAATATCCTAAATAAACAAACACAAATGTCGACAAAACTCGTAGAACCCCAAAACTCCAACGGCACTGCTCACTCCAAAACGGCTGCTGGTCAAGACTTATACAAACATCCTGATTATTTTTTGGTAGAAGAACTTTTGACGGACGAACACCGATTGATTCGTGAGTCGGTACAGGCTTGGGTCAAAAAAGAGGTCAGTCCCATTATTGAAGACTATGCACAGCGGGCCGCTTTTCCCCATCAATTATTGAAGGGCTTGGGCGAAATTGGTGCTTTTGGTCCCACGATTCCAGTCGAATATGGGGGTTCTGGATTGGATTACATTTCGTATGGTATCATCATGCAAGAATTGGAGCGAGGGGATTCTGGTATTCGTTCGACGGCTTCTGTGCAGAGTTCGCTGGTGATGTATCCGATATATACTTTTGGAACTGAGGAACAAAGACAAAAATACTTGCCCAAATTGGCAACGGGCGAAATGATGGGCTGTTTTGGATTGACCGAACCCGATCATGGCTCGAATCCAGGGGGAATGATTACCAATATCAAAGACAAAGGCGATCATTATCTGTTGAATGGCGCAAAAATGTGGATTTCCAATTCTCCTTTTGCGGACATTGCCGTAGTTTGGGCAAAAGACGAGGAAGACATTATTCGTGGTTTGATTGTGGAGCGTGGGATGGAGGGTTTTACGACTCCCGAAATTCATGGAAAATGGTCGCTCCGTGCTTCGGCTACGGGCGAGTTGGTGTTTGACAATGTGAAAGTTCCGAAAGAAAACCTATTGCCTAAATCGAAGGGTTTAAAGTCGCCTTTGATGTGTTTGTCTTCGGCTCGTTTTGGGATTGCTTGGGGCGCAATTGGTGCAGCTTCTGACTGTTATGATTCTGCTTTGCGTTATTCTTTGCAGCGAGAACAGTTTGGCAAACCGATTGCAGGTTTTCAATTGACCCAGAAGAAACTCGCTGAAATGATTACCGAAATCACCAAAGCGCAGTTGTTGGCGTGGCGTTTGGGTGTTTTGAAAAACGAGGGTCGGGCGACTCCTGCTCAAATTTCGATGGGCAAACGAAATAATGTGGACATGGCTTTAAAGATTGCTCGGGAAGCTCGTCAAATTCACGGCGGTATGGGCATCAGTGGTGAATATTCGATTATGCGCCATAGCATGAATTTGGAGTCGGTGGTGACGTATGAAGGTACACACGATATTCACCTGTTGATTACGGGAATGGATGTGACGGGGATTAATGCTTTTCAGTAAAAATATTACTGCCATAACTGCTATTAAATTGGCATTTTTCAAAATGCCGCAACGATTTGAAAAAAAATCAGTTGCGGCATAAATAAACTGCAAAATGTTATCGACTTTTGCAGTAAAAAAGACTATTAATACATAATTGAATTATATCATGAATAAAAAGTTAGAAACACGTTATTAGACTGCTTGAAACTTTACCTCAAAGGACATTTAGAGCCTGCCATGAATTTAGTGGCGGAGTTGCAAGATACTGAATTGACAGCAGATGAAGCATATAAGTTACGTAAAATATTGCTGATTTTTTTAGTTGGAGAACTTTATGGCTTACACAATCTTCATCAAATACTTCAAGCACAAGGCATAAAGAGTACAAAATTATACAAAGTATGGGAAAAGTTTACCTACTCAAAGCTAATCCAATTAACCAACAAGTTATTAGTTAAATATTTTTTAGATACATTTATTCCTTTGGGTAAGGGAAGTAATAGCCAACAATCTCGTTCTCGTCTGACCATTGCATTGTGATAGATCATAGTGTTTTCAAACAATGGTTAAAGAATTTTCCGATTGGGGATAAATTCGCTAAATTTTTCAGTGGCCAATTCAACACAAGTGTCTATGGCTTTCAACTTACTTTGGTGGGAATCAGCATAAAAGATGTATTTTATCCTATTTATTTTGACTTGTCAGGAAAAAAAGACGATGCCATAGAGGTTAGTAATAATTTACTGGTGAAAGTAGAGGGGTTACTGAGTGCAACAGCAAAGGAGTTTGATTTTGAACTACCTCAATTGTATTTAAGTGTAGATAATGGATTCAATGACAATAGTTTAATTGAAAAATGTGAAGAATTATCTATTCATTTTATATGTGTACCCAAAAAGACACATATTTTTTATGTAGGTAAAAAGAATTTCAATGCCAAACAGTATATTAGAGACGTTTTTCTTCCTAAAGAAGCTGAATATATGGCTTCGCAACAGGAACGAAATCAAGCAATTGGAAATCCTAAAAAAGAGATTGAGCCTTTTTGCCTCAGAGTTCGAGCACACTATCATGCCCAAGATAAAGAGGTTACGCTTCTATTCTTTAGACTCAACGGAAGTCAAAAAGTGAGTGTAATTTATACTACACATACTGAAATGAAAGCCAAAACACTAAGACGCAGATGGTTTCAAAGAACTTATATCGAACAATTTTTTAGATTGATTAAAAACACACTCAAAATACAATTATCTATTTCGAGTGATGTACAAGGGTTTCTAAAAAAAGCATTATTGTTTTTTCTAAAAGGCATTAGTGTCCAATTGTACCGTAAGTTCTGTAATCGAAAAAGAAAACTAAAAAATTGGAGTTTTCACAAGCTCCAATTTCAGACCAAAGCCCTGAATATTGAAAGAACCCTCTTACAAGAACTGATAAAATCTGTTTGATTTATTGCTAATACATACTAAAAAAATGAACGACAGGCTTTTTGCACACGCAAATCCTAACTAAATACTGAATATCCAATTGTTATGACCCAAATAAAAATGCCAACTTAAATCTACAAATTTGCGTCTAAATATTTCAAAGAAAATTGAGAACCCAATTTTTTTTAACTCCTTAAAACTGGGAAATGGATTGAATTTCAAGAAATGTACCTTGCAAAAAACCTATCGAACAGTTCAAAAATTACTTGAATTCATTCTATTCTAAAATTGACAAATCCCGATTACCCTTTCTTAAAAATCCATTTTTGAAGGGTATTTTTTTTTAGGCCTTGCTACTAATTGAATATGCAGAAAAGATTGAAGCCCTATACTTCAATCTTTTCAAATTAGAAATCTTATTTCTCATTTTCAGAATACAACAATCATAGCCATCAAGCTAAGGTTTGCTTGTTTCTCATACAGCATTGAACAGGAAGTTTTAATAAAAAAGAAGCACACTATACACATGAACTATAAGAAATTTTCCTTTCTATTATTTTTTCTTGTTCAAGGCTTAATGCTTATGTTAATTACTAAACTTGACGGCTATGAATACAACAATAAAAAATTAAGACCTGAAACCAATAAATTTGACAACTATCCATCCTATCAATGCCACCGCAAAGAAACATTACTGCAACTATAAGTTTTGTGTGCGAATCACCCATTTCCCCTCAAAATTCCTAGTTTTTCATCGAAATGTGCGTTTTTTTATACAAAATGTGCGTTTTGTCATACCCTCCAACTGCTTTTTTGGTTGAAATTTGCAGCAAGCAATCAAATGATAATCAATACAATTTAAACTTGCCATATAAAATTTGCCGATTGATTGCGAAATTTTTTTTTTTTTTACCTTAAAATTTTTAAAACATGAACCGTTTAACAAAATCATGCCTTCAAATCTTCAATGTATGCTTCAAAATGTTCGCAATTTGCCTACTACTTTCAGTATTCACATCCACAAAAATTCAAGCGCAAGATACAGGATGTTACACGCTTAAAAATTTAATTACCAATGAATATCTTAGTAATGGTGGTCCATTATTTTTTGACTATTATGCAAACCGAGGTAAGGCAGATGCATGGGAAAAATTCTATCTGACTAAACTACCCGATGGCAAATATACCATATACGGTGAAGATGGAAAGTATTTATCTGCACAACCATGGGGGGGGTTTGTATGGAAAGCTAGTACACCAAATGACTGGGAAAAATGGAACATCAGCGGTGGCATAATTGAATCGCATCATGGAACAGAACTGATGGCACGACCGATATTTAAAAATGTCATGGTAGTAGATAGGGATAATGCAGAGGAGGATAGAGCGGGTACAGATTCCCGAACTTATTATGGACTGTACAATTGGACAATCGAACCTTCCACAGGCTGCAAAGTTCCCCCTACTTTTTATCTGAATCCCCCATTTACTGATGATTATCTTACTATCAATTCCACTTCTGATTGTGTACCCATTCCCCAAGCCAACAATCCTATTGCGAATCTAACCGTAGAAGCATGGGTCAATAATTCAAGTCTGGGTAATGACATACAAGCGATTGTGAGTGCTACAGATGGCAGCTTTGTACACTTACAAACTTCGGCAGATAACAATGTTAATTGTGTTGTTTATTTGGACAATGGAGGAGCAGTGATGTTGCCTGTCATCCCTGCACTGACTGCTAACAAATGGCACCATGTAGCAATAGTAGCCGAATCGGGTAACAGTCGGATATATTTGGACGGAAAGCAAGTCGGAGCAGTCAATCCCACTACCTTCAATGGAATAAAACCCTCCAACTCTGTTTTTATTGGAAAAGGATGGGAAGGACAAAGAATATTTAAAGGTAAAATGGCAGGTGTAAGAGTTTGGGATCGTGCATTTACCCCAGCCGAAATCTATGCCAACTATACTTCTATCCCCACAAATCTAAATGGACTTATTTTTCAACGCTAAATAACTCAGCGAAATTTCATTGGTTAATTATTCAATTTTTAACAAAAATAACATCAAGGTGCTTTCTTTGAAGAAAGGAAAGGTTAGAATCCTATGTCAATAAAGCAGAATTAAAATCTATACTTCTTCTTTGTAAGCACCTTTTTTTTACAAAAAAATCTTCAAGACATGAAATCATCAAATTTAACCGTCATTATTTTTTTATTATTAGCTGCTGGTATTTTCCAACTTCAAGCACAAATCACCATCACTCAAGATAATTTTCCGAGACAAGCCAGCTTTACAGACGCTGTATATATTTCACGCAATGCAGGTGTTGTGACTCCAAGTGAAGGACAAAACCAAATATGGGATTATTCAGCGATTCCATTAGGTGAACTTGCAGAAGATGTTTACTATGACGCTTCCAATGACCCTGACTTTCCTGAAGCATTAAATTATTATCGAAGAAGCACCTCTTTTCAGGAATTCCGAATTCCCTATGATGGCTATGAAAATATAGATGCAATGGGTTTTTACCAAGTAGGCTCAAGGTCTATTGATATCAGTTTTCCCATCACGGCCATTAGTGGAGGACCAAATGATGTATTGCGTTTTCCTCCAACGGTAAGGGGAGCAGAGGGACGCAATGACTACGTAAAATTTCCATTAGCATACCAGACGCAATGGAGTGCTACACTTGTAGCATACACCGATTTTGAATTGACCGTTGCTGCATTTGGCTTAAACCAAACCCCAGGATCCAACAAGCGAATAGTTACCATTAATCGAGAAGTAGTAGGCGAAGGCAAGGTCATTATACCGATGGAAGATGGTTCTCCTTCTCAACCCATTGAAGTATTGATGATTAAATCCACTTTTACCGCAATAGATAGTTTCTTTTTGGCAGGCGCACCTGCTCCAGCTGTTCTTTTGAATGCCTTTGGCATCGTACAAGGACAAGTCACCAATAGCGATGCAGCATATAGCTTTTACACATCAGGTTCGAGCAGCTTTGTCTTTTATGCTGATACAGACGATGATTTTTACAATTACAGACCATCCGTAGCAAGACAAGCAGTTCCTATCAACATCTCTCACAACCGAGTATGTGATGTACCCTCAGAAGGACAATCGCAAGTAACCGTGACCATTACAGGAGGAACAGCACCTTATCAAGTCAGTGGTAACTTCAATGGTGAAATTGAAGAAAACGAGGCGTTTATCTTTATTTTGGACGACAACGAAACCAGCTATGACATCATTGTAGTAGATGCAGAAGGCAATGAGTCGCAAGTGTTTGAAACAGGTTTGATTCCTTGTACCAAACTACCTGTTGAATTATTGAGTTTTGAAGGAGAGCTCAAAACAGAAGGTAATTTACTCCAATGGACGACTGCTTCTGAATCGAACAATCAGTTTTTCACGCTCAGTTATTCTACCGATGGTCAAAATTTTGATTTACTTCAAAAAATTGAAGGAAACGGTACAACAAGTTCTGCCAATCGCTACGAGTTTTTGCATCGAACTGCTTCAAAAGGAACGACCTATTACCAATTGAGTCAAACCGATTTGGATGGTACGACCAAAAACTTAGGAACAATCAGTTTGCAAAGAGGCGAAACGAGTATTTATTCTATTGAAGTCTATCCAACGGCTACCAAACACCAACTCAATATTGCATTCAATTTTTCAGATGCTTCAGAATCAGTGACTTTGAATGTGTATGATATGACAGGTAGGGTTGTCAAAAGTCAAAACTTGGACTCCAATGATTTTGCAATGCAGCTAAACGTGAATGACTTGGCAACAGGCGCTTACATTCTTCGGATAGAAAATGGCTTGGAAACTTTAACGGCAAAGTTTATAAGGCTTTAGGACTAGGTAACTCTATTTCTTAAACTAAGGAAAATGGCATGATAATTTTTCTTTAGCACAGCAATCTGGCTGTCAATGATTTATTCATTGTCAGCCTTTTATTTGTTTAGGGAAACCGAGAAGTTTTTTTTAGCTTTTAAAGAACAAAAAAACTATTTTTACATTTCGTTTTTAAAGCTATCTTCATGCCCTTAAAATTACTGTTTGTTTTATTTTGTTTTTTCTTCTTGCAGACCATTGAAGCCAACTCTACCTATACCTTTGGAGAAAGTTTTGTGGAGAGGGTTTCATTAGGAGATTCGATAGGCTTCTTTTTGGAAGTGGAAAAACAATACCAAATTGAAGACTTACTACACGCTTCCGATACGATCTTTGCCCCTATAGAAAATAAAGACCAGAAAATGGAAGGACAGACTACTGTTTGGTCAAAGGTTCTGTTAATCAATAAGAGTACTCAAACACAAAATGGTTATTTTTCACTTTGTTCTTTGGCTGATTCGGGAAGGGTTTATGCAGTCATCAACAATCAAGTAGTAGATGAAAGAATAACAGGCAATAAGATGCCCCCTACTCACAAAAGCCTTCCTTCTACCGATAACTATGTACCTTTTCAAATCAGAAAAGGAGAACAGATACTGTACTATTTCAAAGTATATTTTCATAATTCCACAAAGCTAAATCACATTAAGCATATTTTTATATCTCCTGCTGAGCCTTTGGTTCAAAATATGTTTATGCTTTATATATGGAATTTTTTTTACGCAGGAATGATGTTGTTGTTTTCATTTGTAGGGTTGTTGATGTTCTGGATTTTTCGTGAGAAGACATTTGTTTATTTTACTTTACTGACTTTCTTCTTTGCAGTTTATTTTCTACAACAAGATGGTATTTTAGAAACTTTTTTTTTCTTCCAATTACTTACAAACTATACGATTGTTCATTCCTATATTTTATCTGGCTTGTTTATTTCCACTTTCTTATTTCTGTCTAATTTTATTCAGTTACAATCGCATTTCCCTAGATATTACCGTCTAATCTTGGCTTATACCATCTTTATTGCTATAATTGGCCATATATTAAATTTTTCATTTGAAGATCAAAACCTAACTGTATCTATTTATAACCTAAGTATTTTACCTTGGATGATCTTAATCATTATTCCTATCTATTGGTTGGCTCGTCAAAAAAACGATGCCGCTCGCATACTGCTGTTTTCCTTGTCGATATTGTTCTTTGCGTTGTTTATCTACATTCTGAATTTGTCCTACGATTTTACTCAACTACTTTTGGCGAAGTATGCTTTTCAGGTAGGAACCATTCTTTTTTCCGGTATTTTGTTTTACAGTCTGTTTGATAAAGTAAATAAAATCCGAGATGAAAAAAGGCATTATGAAGAACTGGATCAGATGAAATCCCGCTTTTTTGCCAATATCAGCCACGAATTTAGAACACCTCTGACTTTGGTTTTGGGGCCTATTGGCGAGGTAATCACAAAACAAAAAAACGATAAGAATAAAAGCCTTCTTCAAATGGCAGAGCACAATGCCCAACGACTGTTAGAACTCATCAATCAACTGCTTGATCTGTCTAAACTAGAAGCAGGCAAAATGAAACTGAAGGCGAGTGAACAGAACCTTACTCCTTTATTGAAAGGCATTACCATGTCTTTTGAATCTTATGCTACAAGAAAGGACATTCGACTGCATTTTGCCAGTCAAAAAGATGATGTTTGGGTATATGTAGATGTAGATAAAATCGAAAAAATCTTTTACAACCTATTGTCGAATGCCCTTAAGTTCACGAATGAACAAGGTGAAATTGCCGTTTTGATGACCGAACAAAAAGAATGGGTCGAAATTCAGGTGCAAGACAGTGGAATTGGCATTTCTGCTTCAAGATTACCCCATATATTCAATAGGTTTTATCAAGTCGACAACTCCGAAACTCGAGAACAAGAGGGAACAGGCATTGGCTTGGCATTGGTCAAAGAGTTAGTAGAGTTACACCGAGGAAAGATTGATGTGAAAAGTACTCCTCAAAAAGGCACAACTTTCACCCTTTTGTTTCACAGAGGAAAACAACATTTGACAGAACATGAAGTCGTAGAATATACTTCTACTTCCATCAATAAAACGCCCAATCTTATTGAGTTCTCAGAAAGAGATTCATTGCAGTTAACCTCTAATCCTGTTTTTCGCTTCAATAAAAAATTTCCCACTGTTTTAGTCATTGAAGACCATGCTGATGTGAGGGCTTATATTAAACAATATCTGGTTGATTCCTTTCACATTCTGGAAGCCATCAATGGACAAGACGGCATTGAGAAGGCTTTAGAACACCTCCCCGATTTAATCATTAGTGATGTGATGATGCCCAAAAAGAATGGCTATGAAGTGTGTCAAACACTGAAAACCGACCAACGCACCAGTCACATTCCCATTATTTTATTGACTGCAAAAGCTGCTCAGGAGGAAAAAATTGAAGGATTAGAGATTGGAGCGGATGATTATTTGGTCAAGCCATTTGATACCCAAGAATTGGAAGTGCGGGTACGAAATCTTATTGCAGTGCGTCGACAACTGCGAAAAAGTTTTGCAGACGCTCCAAAAATTGAACCCGAAGCCATCCAAACTAACAGCGTTGACAAGGCTTTCTTGGAGAAAATCTGCAACATCATTGAAGCAAATTTATCCAACGAGCAATTTAGTGTAGAAATGCTCGTAGAAGAAGTCGGTATGAGTCGCTCTCAAATCAATCGAAAACTCAAAGCACTAACCGACGAATCTGCCAATAAGTTTATTCGCTCTCTCCGACTTCAAAAAGCTGCGGAAATGCTTCGCCAAAAAGTGGGGAATGTTTCAGAAATTGCCTTCGAAACAGGCTTCAGCAGCACCTCTTATTTTACCAAATGTTTTCGTGACAAATACGGCACAACTCCTGGTAATTATCTCACCGATTGATGATTTTATACCTCAATGCTCATTTTTTGCTATAAAATGCTCGTTTTTTGATAGTCAAATTCAAAATTTGCTACGATTTCTCTGTTTTTTGATAACCCCTGCCTTTCTTTTTAGCCCATCTTTGCAACAAGCAAACAGCAGAACACCAATACAATACAAAGGTATTGATTCGATTTGGAGGTTTGCTTATTCTATTATTGTTTTTAATCACTTCAAAAATTTCAAAAACATGAGAAATTTCAAAAAATCACATTTATCAACTCTTTTTTGCTACAAAATGCTCGCTTTTTTCTTCCTATTGTCTATGTCTGAACTATCCTACGCTCAAATTGCAGATGGCTGTTACTCCATCAAAAACGTGGAAGATAACAAATACCTAAGTCACAATGGAGGAGGCAGCATTGAGTATTATGCCAATCGAGGAACAGCCGATGGATGGGAAAAATTTTACATTACCAATGTAGAAAACGGAAAAGTTACCATTTATGGAGAAGATGGGAAATACCTTTCTGCACAACAAGCTGGTCTTGTCTGGAAAGCAGGTGCACCTCAAGATTGGGAAAAATGGCACTACGATAGCAATTTGAAGACCTTCACCTCTCATCATGACACCCAAATGTATCCAAGTAGCATAGATGTGATTCGTACTGCTAACTATTTCAAAGAAAGTCCAGAAGATTTCATAAGTGGCGCACCAAATCCATACCCCCTTTATTTTCAATGGATAATTGAACCTTCACAAGGTTGTAAAACGCCTTAATCTGATACAATCATCCCATCTTTAGACTTTCTCCACAAATAACAAATACATTATTTAAGCTTTAAAAAACAATTTTTCGTGAAGTAACCTTTTTGAAGCCTTGCCATTAATCGGCAAATAAGGGTGACTATTGAAGGAAATTACATTACTTCAATAGTCACCAAATCAACACCTTAATTCATTTTATAATTATAGCAAAAATTTTAAGACATGAGACAAATTATATTTTTCCTATTGATCTATATAGGAATGTCCTCACTGCAAGCCCAAGTTACCATCAAGAAAAGTAACTTCCCTAGAAAAGTATTTATAGAACAAGTTTATATTACTTCAAATGCAGACGTTGTCGCACCCAGTACAGGACCGAATCAAGTATGGGATTATTCTGGAATCAAGTTAGGAAATCTTGCTGAATTTCAACACATTGATGCCAGTAATGACCCTGATTTTCCGAATGCAGATAGTTATTATTTAAGAAGTACCAATTTTCAGAGTTTTCAAATTCCTTACTATAGCTACGAAAGAGTGGACGAAAGTGGATATTATGCAGTAGGGGCAAAACTTGTAGATACCAGCTACCCCATTACTTCAATTACTGGAGGAGCCGACGATATGTTGAAATTTACCTCCATTCCAAGACAACTCCAAGGAGGATTCAACTATTATATGGAATTTCCGATGACCTATCAAACTAAATGGACAAGCAATTACATAGACTATATTGATTTTGAACTTACCGTTGCTGCATTCGGCCTCGATCAGGTACCAGGATTCAACAAGCAATATGTAAGTATCAATAGTGAAGTCGTTGGATACGGACAACTCACTATTCCTATGCCTGACGGTTCTCCGTCTACTCCCGTAGAAGTATTGTTGCTTCAATCAACTTCTACCCGAATAGATAGTTTCTTCTTGGGAGGAACACTCGCCCCCTCTATACTTCTGAATGCTTTTGGGGTATCTCAGGGACAAATTATTAGTAATGATGCCAATTACTCATTTTACACACCAGATTTTGAAGACCTTGTTCTATTTGTTTCAGACCAAGAAGACGATTTCTATAATTATTCCCCAAAGGCCACATTGCCTCAACCCAAACTAACCCTCACTGAAAGTAATTTTCCCAGACAGGCGAGTTTCACTGATGTTCAGCACTACACCACCCAACCAGATGTTGCTGTTCCTACCGAAGGTATCAATCAGTTATGGGACTATTCTTATTTAATGTCAGAATACACTGAAACAACCGATTATTTTGATGCAACCAACGACCCTATTTTTACAGAGGCTTTGAATTTTCATGATTTTGAACGGGCGATTCTAACTTTTCCAGTAAGTACTCAATACTATGAGGTAAAAGACGAGCAAGGCTGGTATGAGGTAGGAAAGAACACCGAGGAAATTGCCTACCCTCTTACTCAACTCAGTGGAGGACCGACCGACAATATACACTTTCCTCCTACCAAACTCTTCACCGAAGGACGACTTGACAGAGTTCGATTTCCAATGACCTATCAAAAAGAATGGACACAGTCGAACAAACAAACATTCAATTTTGATGTAAGCATTGCTGCTTTTGGTTTAAATCAAGTACCTGGCAATGTTGAAAGAACTATTATTGAAACTAGAAAAGTAGTAGGAGAAGGACAACTCATAATTCCTGCAATGGACGGAACAGGTGCATCAACTATTCCAATGGATATATTTTTACTGAAAGTAGAAAGAACTACTATTGATAGTATATTTTTAGGAGGTGCGCTTGCACCAGAAACATTGTTGAATGCTTTTGGATCTACATCAGTACAAACCAATTCCGACGAGTTTTACCTTTTTTACAAGCCCAACAGTGGTTTAACCGTTTGTACTCTTCATTTTGGACAAAATAAATTCTCTTTCCAGCCAGATGCAGTATCTAATCCCTGTGGGGATGGCATCCAAAATGGAGACGAAACAGGAATTGATTGTGGAGGCTCTGCTTGTGCGCCTTGTGGTGACCTTTGTATCAATGCAACAGACCTTCAATTGGGTACAACCGTGACAGGAAACACCAACCTATTTACCAACAATGATTTGACCGATGTTTGCGAACAAGTAGATGCTCCAGATATAGGTGTTTGGTACACCTTCGTAGGAACAGGAAACGATGTCACTTTATCCACTGATTATTCAGGCACCAATTTCGATACCAATTTGCAGGTTTTTGCAGGAGAATGTGGAGATTTGGTCTGTGTAGCAGCCGATGAGGATAGCGGGGAGGATTTTGTCAATAGTTATACATCTTCTTTGACCTTCACTTCCGTAGCAGGTACGACTTACTATGTCTATCTATCTGGTTTCTATGGCGAAACGGGTAATTATGAATTGTCCATAGATAGTACTTTACCGATTACCATCAGCCACGATAGAACTTGTGATGTACCAACCGAAGGACAATCTCAAGTAACTGTGACCATTACAGGAGGTGTTGGTCCTTATCAAGTGAGTGGTAACTTCAATGGTGAAATTGAAGAAAACGAGGCGTTCATTTTTATCTTAGATGACAACGAAACAAGCTATGACATCATTGTAGTAGATTCAGAAGGTAATGAGTCGCAAGTATTTGAAACAGGCTTGATTCCTTGTACCAAACTGCCTGTTGAATTGTTGAGTTTTGAAGGAGAGGTCCAAACAGAAGGTAATTTACTGCAATGGGCAACTGCCTCTGAATTGAACAATCAGTTTTTTACCCTCAGTTATTCTACCGATGGTCAAAACTTTACACCGCTTCAAAGAATAGAAGGAAATGGTACAACAAGTTCTGCCAATCGCTATGAGTTTTTGCACCGAAACGCTTCAAAAGGAACGACTTATTACCAATTGAGTCAAACCGATTTGGATGGCACAACCAAAGATTTGGGTACAATTAGCTTGCAGAGAGGTGAATTCAGCTTATCTTCTATTGAAGTTTACCCAACTGCAACGAACAATCAACTCAATATCTCTTATGGTTTTGCAGACACTTCAAAATCAGTGACTTTAAATGTTTATGATTTGTTTGGAAGAATTGTCAAAAGTCAAAACATAGACTCCAATGACGCTTCATTGCAGCTAAATGTGAGTGATTTAGCTGCAGGCACTTATATTTTGAAAATAGAAAATGGTTTGGAAACTTTAACTGCAAAGTTTATCAGACTGTAAAACTGGTTTTTCATGATTATTACACCAAAGAAAATGGCATGATAATTTTTCTTTAGTACAGTAATTGGATAAGGCGGCTGTCAATGATGGATTCATTGGCAGCCCTTTATTCGTTTATAGAAACGCATTTATCAGTACCTTTGCCTTTCCATTTATACGCAATAATTTCTCTCTTCAATGAAAAATACCACCCGAATACTTCTTCTTCTCACTCTTTTCCTTCTTTGGTCTTGCCAACAAAATCCACACTCCCTATCCTCAAAAACCAATTTAGAAGCTCCAAAAAAAATTACGCTCTGCTATTCTACTGTTAATGAACAAAATCGCCCTTTTGTCAATCAGCAGATATTGGAGGAAATTGCTACAATTAAAGTCAGCGAAACCCAAAAAGCAGATACAACAGGAATGGTTTGGATTGAAGGAGGAAGTTTTGACATGGGAGCAGATACAGTTACACCTTTAAAAGAAAATGCAGCTTTATTGGGTGCTCAACCCCGTCTTGATGAATTCCCCAAACATACGACTAAAGTAGATGGTTTTTGGATGGATAAAACTGAAGTGACCAATGCTCAGTTTAGTAAATTTGTGGAGGCAACAGGTTGGAAGACAGTAGCAGAACGCCCAATTGATTTGAAGGAAATCATGGCGCAATTACCCGAAGGTGCAAAACCTCCTTCTGCCGAAATGTTGGCTCCCGCTTCTTTGGTTTTTCACTACCCTGAAAACAAACAGCAGGCGAATTACTCCTTCAATGATTGGTGGGAAGCGGTGAAAGGAGCAAATTGGCAACATCCTTATGGAGATGGCAGTACGATTGAAGGAAAAGAGAATTATCCTGTTGTCCATATTTCTTGGTACGATGCTTTGGCGTATTGTAAGTGGGCGGGCAAACGTTTACCAACTGAGGCGGAATGGGAATATGCTTCAAGGGGAAATCAAAATGCCCAATTGTATCCGTGGGGTAGTGAGTTATTGCAGGGCGGAAAACCAAATGCAAATTATTGGCAGGGTGATTTTCCGTTGAAAAATGAAGTGACCGATGGTTTTGAACGCCTTGCTCCTGTGGGTTCTTTTGCTGCAAATGGATATGGCTTATACGATATGGCGGGCAATGCTTGGGAATGGTGCCAGGACTGGTATCATGCTGATTATTACGCTTGTGTGGCTGAAAATCAATTGGTGGATAATCCGCAAGGCCCTGACCTCAGTTTTGACCCTTCTATGCCAGATGCTTCTCAGAAGGTGATGCGGGGCGGTTCTTTTCTATGCAATGACAGCTATTGTTCGGGTTATCGAGTGGCTGCAAGGATGAAATCGAGTCCTGATACAGGATTGGAGCATACGGGATTTAGGTGTGTGCGGTGATTTCTGAAAATTACAGCATCAACTTAAAATGAGGTGACTTCGACAAATTCCAAAAATCTTTCGCTTCATTCTTAACTGGCGTTGCATCAAGGGTAAAAAAGAAGGTTGTCCCTTTTTCTTTTTGTGAAACCGTCCATATTGTACCTGCGTGTTTTTCTACAATGGTCTGCATACTCAGCAGACTGACAGTGAGTTGCTCAAAGTTTTTGGTGTGTTTCAATGATTCAAAAGTCTCAAACATCACTTTGGCTTCTTGAGGATTAAAACCTTCGCCGTTGTCTTTGACATAAAAAATGTGTTCCTTTTTGCCAAACTCTATGATGGCTATCGGATTTTTTTGTGTGAATTTCAAGGCATTGTGCAGCAAATTGGCGAGCAGTAGCCGCACCAATTCTTCATCGGCTTGAACAATCATATCCTCTTGCACCCAAAATCGGATTTCACGTTTGGGATAGCGGCTTTTGAGTTCTGCGGTAATCGTTTTCGCCATCCGACTGATGTTTACCTCCTTCAATTGCAGTGGATAGTGTTTGATTTGTTGAAAATTGAAGATGGCACTCAACAAGCCTTCCAAATTATTGGCAGACTTTTGAATCTGAGTCATGTATTTTGTTCCTTCTTTGTCCAAACTTCCGTTGAATTTTTCCCGCAGCAGATTGGAATTGACTTTTACATCTGTTGCAGGGATTTGCAGTCCTTTGTAGAGTGCTTGGTTGAAAAATTGAAGCTCCTTTTCCAGCGTTTTTATGTCCCGATTTTGCTGCAATAATTTTTCATCTTTACTTTCCATATACTTTTGCAGTTCTTGCCATTTCCTTTTGTATTGGCGAATACACCACAAAAATCCTAACAGAATTCCCAATGCTAAAATACCCAAACCCAACACAATCGTTTTCCACATAGCGATATTCTTGGCATTATTTGAGTTGCTTTTAGCAGTATTGTTGATGGGAGTCTGTGTAATCGTTGGTTTATTACTGAGGTTGGGAATTGTCCATGACAAAGAGGAATCTGAACCAGTATAGGTTTCCTCTCCAATTCCAATTGAATCTTCTTCACAAACTGTATCTATTGCTGTACTCTTTGAGATAGAGTCCGCATCTTTTTTTTCTAAAGCTTTGAATTTCAACACTTCCGCATCTTTCTCTTGCTCTAAATGGGCATATTCTTCTGCTGCCTTAAAACTTTTACCTGCCGCCTCATGCTCTCCTATCAATTTTTGGGCTTCGCCAAGTTGTTGATAAAGATAGCCATAATCAACTTCTGCCTTCAATTGCTCAAAAAGTCGAACACTTCTATTGTAGTAGCTTGCCGATTTAGTATATTCACTATTGTCAAAATAGAGTGTCCCTAAATTTTCCAAAGTTTCTGCAAAATGCTCACTTGCTTTTGAAGAAGCCAAAGCATCTAATGCCAACAAATTATACTGAATAGCTGCATCTATTCTATTTTGGGCTTGATAGCTCTCCCCTATCTTCTTTAATGTTTGTCCTAATTGCTTTTGAGAGTTTTGGTTTTCAAAAATCCGCTTTGCCTTGATGAAGTATATGATTGCGATGTCAAACTTTTGGAGCATAGAATAAGTATCTCCAACATGAAGGTAAGCAATGCTTTGAAGTATTGAATTATTTGTATTATCTGCTATTTCCGCCGCTTTTCGATAGGCAGTCACAGCTTTATTGTTCTTTCCTTCTGCTTCAAATAGTTTACCTATGCGAATGTGAATCTGAAACGCCAGACTATCATTGACTTGCTTTTCCGCCAATATCAATGCTGAATTGTAATAAACAAGAGCCTGATTAGGTGAGTCTTCTTTCAATTGCATGCCTAATTGCATCATTACTTCCATACGTTGTTTTTCGTCGGAGAGTGTATCTAATAGCACCTGTAAACTATCAGTAGAGGCATTGATTGTGGGAATATTCAGTAGGCCCACAAGTCCAATTAATAAAAAATAGAATAATTTCATGGCTTGGTATCAGTCGCTAATGTTGTGGAAATAAACATATCACTTAAATCAGATAACCCAAGATATTGAGTTAAATTTACTAAAAGTGATTATGGGCTTGGTATGGGCTTTTAAAAAATGGGAAGATTTGGACTATATTGTGGACTTCTTCTGGGTGGGAATACAAAGTAAACACAATAACCTCGCCAAAATATCCCAAAAATCTGAACTTGGGGAGTTAAGGACAATACCTCCTTGGAATATACAAGAATCTATAACCCAGATTTCTTCTCTACTCGCATATCAATGTAGGTATAGCCAAAATCATTCTTAACAAAAGTTAAGCCTCGTTAAAAAAAGCCTACTTTAGTTAAAGTATTTGCTATTAATCATTTTTTAGCATATATTAGCAACATGACACACTCAATAGAAGTTATTTAGTTTTTTACCATCAAATTATTCATCTGTTAAGCAACATCAATTACTCAACAGACTATTTCCAACAATTTTAGATGTTCAAATTACTATAAATAAACAATTTAAAAACATCTATATCTTTTATTCGTCCTTTACCAAATAACCAAGCTGTTGCCATTTTCACATGGCGAAAGATACTAATAGTTACTCAAAAAGTAGCTAAACAGGAAAATATTGTTTAACCAAATACATAAAATAATTTCTACTATGAAAAATTTACCATCACTTATTTTTGCACTTGCTTTTTTAATAATGGGTTTGAGTTCTTGTGAAAAAGAACTCGTTTATCCTATCCATACAACATCTGTCAATCAAGTAACGAATACTAATTCGACCGACTTATTCGTACCCGATGGCCATGCCTATACAATTGTAAAAGAAACAGGAACGGTCATGTTCCAAGACGACCAGTATGTTATCCGTTCACAAGGAAAAACCTATTTCCCTAATAAATTATCTGAAGAATTTCAAGCTCACAAACTCAAAGTATTTTTTGTGGGAAAAGTACGAACCAATGTGATAAATGAAGAAATCATTCCTATCGAAATCATCAAAATATCGGCTACGGATAGACCTATTGAACAACCCACTATCTCAACAAGGGTGACTGCAATAGATAGAATTACCCAATAAAATGCAGTTAATCAACAACCTAAAATTTAGGCTCCACTGAAAAGTGAGTAGATAATCAAGCTGTCAGCTACTTCAAACACAATTGAAGTAGCTTTTTTATTTTCCTTACTACACTATAAATTTTGACTTTTACTTAGTATTTTGAGGATGCAAATGCGAAAAGAAAAATTTAATTTACTAGCAATGAATAATATATCCTCCTATTTCATCTTGATTCACTGTTCTTTGTGTCTATTGATTGCCTGTACTCCCACCGAATCAACAAGCCCAAATACTACTTCAACTACGACAAAAACAGACAACACAAAAATGGAAGAGGCGAAGGCCAACACAGTTGAAGAAAAAGTGGCTGCGATTCGCAACCTTTACAAAAACATTCAAGATAATTTGGGCAAATACACCAATAAACACAAATCTTATGCAAGCGATTTAGAAGTACCCATTGTAGGCGAATTAACTGCTTTCATGGATGGCAGCAGGATTGTAAAACTGGTTGATAAAGCCGAAGAAGATCATGGGCCTAGTGTAAATGAATACTTCTTTATTAATAGCAAATTGTTTTTTCTTTTTAGTCAAGTGACGACTGTTGAAATGACCGAAAAGCCCAATAGCCATGTGCGAGAACTTCGATTGTATTTTGATGAGGGTCAAATCATTGATGCGCTAGTCAAAACCAAAACCTTCAAACATGGAGAAACAATAGACATGAGCACTGTTGCCAATGAAAAAGGAACATCCCTCATAGGTGCGGAAGAAGAAGCTGAATATTATACCCAACTAGCCTCCGAAACATTGGAGTTTTTTGAAAGCAAAGAGAGTTTTGATGAATTTTATGGCGGAGAATAATCAAAAATCGCCCCAATTTACCACTATTTCTTCAATGGTCTTTTCTTCACCATTCCTCCTTTTGTATCCTTGATACTGTTCATAATAATAAAAGCATTCTCGTCAATTTTATCAATTTCTGTTTTCAATTTAGCCAACTCCAATCGGGTAATAACCGTAAAAATAATGTTGGTTTCCTGCAAATTTTCACCCGCTTTCGCAAATCCCCTCTTACCTTGATAAATCGTGCAGCCTCGACCCATTTCTTCGGTAATCGCCAACCTGATTTTCTCATTCAGTCTCGAAATAATCGTTACTCCAATATACTCTTCTACTCCATCTATCACAAAATCAACCGTTTTAGCAGCTGCTAAATAAGTCAAAATCGCATATAAAGCCGTTTCGATAGACATAATATAAGCTCCAAAAGAAAAGATAATTACATTGAATACTAAAATAACATCTCCAATACTCAAACCCGTTTTACGACTCAGAAAAACTGCCAAAACTTCTGTACCATCAATAACTGCTCCACCACGCATTGCCAATCCAATACCTAAGCCCAAGAAAAACCCTCCAAATACAGCAACCAATAGCTTATCAGAAGTCACAATGGGATAGTGAACAAAATGAACGACCAATGCCAAACATCCAATGGCGACCAAACTCTTCACTGCAAATCCTCTCCCGATAGTGCGGTATCCCAACATCAAAAAAGGCAAGTTGATAACTACCAACAAAATCGACAAAGAAATCCCCGTCACTTCCTCAGTCAACAAGGAAATTCCCGTCACACCTCCATCAATAAAAGAATTGGGTAACAGAAACCCACCCAAACCAAAGCCAGCAGACACAATTCCCAAACCCATAAGCATAACTTCTTGCAGAAAATGAGTAATTTCAACATTGAAAATTTGGGCTTCTCTGACGAGTTGTTTTTTATCTACATTTTCTTTTCTCCTTTTGTGTCTTTTCTTTATAGTTTCAATAATTACTCTTTGAAATAATGGGTTCATAGGATATGATTTTAGGGTTTACAGGATACAATTTAGTGTTTATATTTGTACCAACATTACAACAATGCTTGATATTTTCAGCAAAATAGAACAATAATACCATGAAACAAAAAGGTCTTTTAACTATTCCTCAACTACAAAAGAAAGTAAAAAAAGGTAAAATAGAAACCATTGTAGTCGCATTTACCGACCATTATGGGCGACTTGTAGGCAAACGTTTTGACGCAGATTTCTTTTTGGAAAGTGCAGCAAAAGATGGCACACATAGCTGCAATTATTTGCTTACCACCGATATGGAGATGGAACCCGTTGCAGGATATGCCTTTGCCAACTGGGAACTGGGTTATGGTGATTTTCATCTTGTTCCCGACCTAAACACCTTACGTATGGCTACTTGGCTCAAAAAAACAGCGATTGTACTGTGTGATGTCAAAAACGAGAAAACACATGAATACGTTGTAGAAGCTCCTCGTTCCATTTTACGCAAACAAGTTGAAGCAGCCAAAAATATGGGCTTTGAAGGTTTTGCAGCCTCTGAACTAGAATATTACCTTTTTGAAAATAATTACCGTCAAGCCTTCAATCAAAATTACCAAGATCTTCAACCAGTAGGTTGGTACCTTGAAGACTACCACATACTGCAAGGCACTCGTACTGAACCCTTCAACGCTGCTGCCCGCCGACATTTGAAAAACTCGGGGATTCCTGTCGAAAACTCCAAAGGTGAATGGGGTTTGGGACAACACGAACTAAATATACAATACGCCGAAATTCTGGACATGGCAGGTCGGCATATCATCTACAAGCAATGTCTCAAAGAATTAGCAGACGAAATGGGTATATCAGTGACTTTCATGGCAAAATACCACAGCGATAGAGCAGGCTCAAGTTGTCATATTCATCTTAGTTTGTGGCAAAACGGAAAGAATGCTTTTGCAGGAGATACTCAATTTGGCCCTGTTCAATGCTCTGATATTTTTCGTTGGTTTTTAGGTGGTTGGATAGAGCATGTTCCAGACGTAATGCCTTTTTATGCTCCTACCATTAATTCTTACAAACGCTATGTAGATGGTTCTTGGGCGCCGACTCGTTTGGCATGGAGTTATGACAACCGCACTGCAGGGTTTAGAGTAGTTGGAAGTGGTCAAAGCCTTCGCATAGAATGTCGCATCCCAGGCGCAGACTGCAACCCCTACTTAGCTTTTGCAGCGGCTTTGGCTTCTGGATTGGATGGCATCCAAAACAAAATCGAACCACCTCAAATTTTTGAAGGTGATATTTATGCTGCCAAACATTTGCTCCGTGTTCCTTACACACTTGAAGAAGCTATTGAAAAAATGGATACTAGCGTTTTTGCAAAAACAGCTTTTGGTGAAAAAGTCGTAAAACATTATATTCATCACTTCAAAAACGAATTATCAGCTTATAATCAATCCGTAACAGATTGGGAACGGAAACGTTATTTTGAGCGAATCTGATTTTCCTGACAGACAAACAAGTTATTCAACAATCAAATTCCCTAATTTTTCTTAGTTTTGCACGATTTTATCAAATGGTTATAACCTGATTTTTACAAAAATTAGCATATCAGTGTTAAGCACTCTATCTGAAAAATCTGTTATTAATTTTCAATTATTGACCAATCATTCTAACAGTGAACGCCAGAACCAGACTTATTTTACAACTTTTCGATGCAAAAGTTATTGAATTTGGAGATTTTACACTCCGTAGTGGTATCCAAACCCCTTTTTATGTTGATCTCCGAAGAGTCGCTTCCTATCCACATATCCTGAAAGAAATCTGTCTCCAATTGTGGGAAACCATTTCACTTTCCCATGTTCAGTTTGATTTATTGTGTGGAGTACCTTATGCAGCAGTCTCCTATGCTACAGTCATAGGAATGCAGCAAAATATTCCGACAATCATTAAACGCAAAGAACGAAAAGAATACGGTTCTAAAAAATTAATCGAAGGTGTTTTTGAAGAAGGCCAAAACTGTTTGGTATTGGAAGACACTATTACAAGTGGCATTAGCCTGGTCGAAGCTGTTGCTGATTTAGAGGGCGAAGGTTTATCGGTCAAAGATATTGCAGTAGTTATTGACCGCCAACAAGGAGGCTCAAAAACGCTAGAACGTTTGGGATATAAAGTGCATAAATTGTTTTCCATTGAAGAAATAATGGATGTATTGATGCAAAATGGACGTATCAATTATCCTACCTTCAGAAACACCATGCTTTTTATTGAGCAAAATCAGGTAAAAATCGAAGATGTCAATGGAACAACATCTGAATCAATGCCTATGCCATACCATGAACGCATCGAAGAAGCACATCATCCCGTCACCAAACGATTGCTTCAAATTATCAATACAAAAGAAAGCAATTTAATCTGTTCGGCAGATGTGACAACAAAGTCAGAATTATTAGCTTTAGCAGATACAGTAGGTCCTCATATTTGTTGCCTTAAAACACACATTGACAGCATAAATGATTTTGATACTGATTTGATAGAAAAACTCCAACAGCTTGCTAAAAAACATCAATTTCTACTTTTTGAAGACCGAAAATTTGGGGACATTGGCAGTACGCTTCAAAAACAATATACTTCAACTCATTATGCCATTCACCAATGGGCAGATTTAATCACAGTACACGTTGTAGGTGGTGCTGCAAGTATTCAAGCATTGAAGGATACAGGACATTTTACCAACAAAGGTATGGTTATCATTGCTCAAATGAGTACAAAAGATACTTTAACGGATTCAAATTACGTTAAAAATGCAACTAAAATTGCAGAAGAACACAAGGATGTAGTGGTTGGAATTGTAGCACAAGAACGTTTGACAAATGATTTGGGCATACTGCAATTTACGCCAGGTATCCATTTGGATGTCAAATCAGATCAAGCAGGACAAGTTTACAACAGTCCCAATGTTGCTTTTGCAGAAAGAGGAACAGATGTAATGATTGTAGGGCGGGGCATTTATCAAGCAGACAATCCCTTAGAGGCTGCAAAAACATACCAAAAAGCAGGCTGGGAGGCTTACAATTCCAACATTACGGTCAATTTTTAAACTCAAAACTTCAATAATTGAATACCATGAATTCATATAGCGAGCTTTCACCTCAATCAAAAGTTTGGATTTATCAAAGCAGCCGACCATTTACACATTCAGAAACAACTGACATTCAACAAGCCTTAGCCAATTTTGTCCAGCAATGGGCTGCCCACGGTAAAGGGCTAAAAGCCTATGGAAATGTATATTATCAACAATTCATTGTATTGATGGTAGATGAAAGCGCACATGGCGCAAGTGGCTGTTCTATTGATAGTTCCGTACATTTCCTTAAAGGACTTCAAAAACAATATGAAGTCAATCTATTTGACCGTCTTACGATGGCTTATAAAAACTCGTCAAATGAATTGGTAACTGCGGATAGAAATAGCTTTGAGAAATTGGTTCACACAGGCAAAATTAAAGATAGTACGATTGTCTTCAATAATTTGGTCAGTAATAAACAAGAATTTGAAACCAAGTGGGAGATTCCAATGGCAGAGAGTTGGCACAAAAAAATGTTTTCTATAAATTGAACTTTGCGACTTGATTCTGAAGTATCCACAAGATTTAATCTTGCAATTTCTCTCCAAAAGACAAATCTCCTGCATCTCCTAATCCAGGTACAATATAACCTTTTGCAGTTAATTCATCGTCAATGGCTGCTGCCCATATGGTTACTTTATCACTAGAAAAGTTTTTTCTTATTTCATCAATTCCTATTGTACAAGCAATTGCTACTACAATATGTATATGACTTGGATTACCAAATTCAAACAGTTGCTTTAATGTTAATACTATAGACGCACCAGTTGCTAACATAGGATCTGACAAAATAACAATCCTATCTTCTAAATCAGGGCATGACACATATTCCATTTTAATCGTAAACTTACCACTTTTGTGATGTTTACGATATGCAGAGATAAAAGCATTATCTGCTTTATCAAACATATTTAATAAACCTGTATGCATTGGCAATCCTGCTCTAAGGATAGTCGCTAAAACTGGTTGCTCATCTAGCACATTACATTCTGAAATACCCAATGGAGTTTGAACAGATTTCATTTTAGAAGGCAGCTTTTTGCTAACTTCATAAGCAAATATTTCTCCTAAACGCTCTAAGTTTCTTCTAAACCTCATTCTATCAGCTTGAATAGAAACATCTCGGATTTCTGATACAATATCTCCAACTAAAGGATTCTGATTACTTAGATTATACACCATTTTAGGCAATTTACATTTAAAGTGATAAACACGCCCCAAAAATGCAACTAATTTTTGAAATTAGTTAAAATATGCTCATATTTCTATAATATATATATTCCACTTACAACTCTTAGCAATCGAATTATTTCAACAAAAAAAGAGCCGCTGCACACTTGTGTACAACGGCTCAATAATAGTAATGGCGGCGACCTACTCTCCCACACATCTTGTGCAGTACCATCGGCGCTAAGAGGCTTAACTTCTCTGTTCGGAATGGGAAGAGGTGGAACCCTCTCGCTATAACCACCTTAATTTCTTTGGCTTTCCTTATTGCTTTACAGTATTGCTGTAATTACAATTCTTATTCTCTATTCTTAGTGTTCTTTCTTATTCTTTTAGAAAAAAAAAGAAACAATTCTTTGACAAAATGGCAAGATATATTCAACTACTCTACTTTTTAAGTATCTACAACTCTCATCCTAAAACAAGCAACTATCCTTCTTTAGAAACAAGAAATATTCTACATTCTTTATCAACAACTATCTTTTAGACAATCATTAGATAGAATAAAAATAAAAAAGAAAGCTTACGGGCAATTAGTACTGCTCGACTTTGATGTCACCATCTTTACATCTGCAGCCTATCAACGTCCTAGTCTTGAACGACCCTTAAAAGAAATCTCATCTTGGAGTTGGCTTCGCGCTTAGATGCTTTCAGCGCTTATCCAATCCGTACTTAGCTACCCAGCGGTGCATCTGGCGACACAACTGGTACACTAGAGGTACGTCCAACGCGGTCCTCTCGTACTAACGTCAGCTCTCCGCAAATTTCTAACGCCCACAACAGATAGGGACCGAACTGTCTTGCGACGTTCTGAACCCAGCTCGCGTGCCACTTTAATGGGCGAACAGCCCAACCCTTGGGACCTTCTCCAGCCCCAGGATGTGACGAGCCGACATCGAGGTGCCAAACCACCCCGTCGATATGAGCTCTTGGGGGAGATCAGCCTGTTATCCCCGGAGTACCTTTTATCCTTTGAGCGACGGCCCTTCCATGCGGAACCGCCGGGTCACTTTAGCCGACTTTCGTCCCTGCTCGACTTGTTAGTCTCGCAGTCAAGCACTCTTTTACTAATACGCTCTAAACATGATTACCAACCATGCGGAGAGTACCTTTGCGAGCCTCCGTTACTTTTTAGGAGGCGACCACCCCAGTCAAACTACCCACCAAGCAATGTCCCCCTTTCAGGGTTAGATACTAAATACATAAAGGGTGGTATTTCAAGGACGGCTCCACAATCACTGGCGTGACCGCTTCGTAGCCTCCCACCTATCCTACACATCATGTATTCAATAGCAATGCTAAGTTGTAGTGAAGGTTCACGGGGTCTTTCCGTCCCGTTGCGGGTAACCGGCATCTTCACCGATACTACAATTTCACCGAGCGCGTGGCTGAGACAGTGCCCAGATCGTTACACCATTCGTGCAGGTCGGAACTTACCCGACAAGGAATTTCGCTACCTTAGGACCGTTATAGTTACGGCCGCCGTTTACTGGGGCTTCAGTTAAGAGCTTCGCACCGAAATGCTAACCCCCTTCCTTAACCTTCCAGCACCGGGCAGGTGTCAGACCCTATACTTCGTCTTTCAACTTAGCAGAGTCCTGTGTTTTTGTTAAACAGTCGCCTGGGCCTTTTCACTGCGGCTCTTTCGAGCGTCTCTTCTCCCGAAGTTACGAGACTATTTTGCCTAGTTCCTTAGCCACGGATCACTCGCGCACCTGAGGATACTCTCCTCGACTACCTGTGTCGGTTTACGGTACGAGTTGCACACTTCGGCTTTTCTTGGAAATGATTTCAGCGTATTATCCAATCACCCGAAGGCTCATGGTACTGTCCCACAATTACTCGTGGTTTAACGCCCGCTTCCGTCCGGACGCAACGCCTACACCATTCCGTCCCCTTTTTAGTGTGTGCAAGTACGGGAATATTAACCCGTTTGCCATCGACTTCCCCTCGCGGGTTCGCCTTAGGTCCCGACTAACCCTGATCCGACGAGCGT